>CAITZA010000455.1 GCA_903896745.1 uncultured Desulfomonile sp.
GTCAGGAATGCCCTGAGCGACATCGGTCGGACATGCGTGCCGTTACTGTTATTAGTCTGATTTTTTAGCGCCATGTCCATTTCATAGCCCCGAGGAGTGTTTGAGGCACAGTACGAACAGGTTTATTCGGGCAATTTTAGCCCCACATGGAACCATGATGCCTTAGATATGGAGGCTAATGTTGACATAATCGGGAACCGTAGGAAACTCGCAATTATATGGCTCCAATGGACTTCAGTGTATCCAAGTTTTGAGGGTAATTCAAGTAATCAAGATGATTAACAACCGTGAATTTTCCAGAAATGGTTTATAACGCATCGAAAAAACTTGGTATGGCGCTCGCGTCGATTATTTCCGCTAGTGTCTACGTTTGTTCAACCAATGTGGCTTACAGTGGGCGGGATAAAATTAAAACTCCGGGCTGAAGCCGGAGTCATGAGATGCAGGCAGACACTGTGGTTTTTGTCAGGCGTCAGGAGATCAACCATTGAGAAATAATATTATCCTGAACTTACTGACTTTGTTTCCTAAGGGCACTCGGTTTTACTTCCAACAACGCCGCCATTATTTTCACATTCCGCTCTTGTCGAATCAATACATTCTCCTGAGGACTTTTTACATTTGAATATTTCACATTCATATGAGGGATAAGAGACTTCTTTTCCACCAGAGGAAACGCATTGTGAGCGGGTAGTCTGGGTAGCGGCGCCATCCTTGCAACATGATATTATTGCGCATTCCGAAGAACAGTCAGATACCTTTGAACCTCCCGCGGCCCTACACTCCGGAGCGGTTTTCTTTTCGCAGCTACCGTTTATGCAGCAATCAATTTTCACCAATTGTTCGAGCTGATCGCTTAATGTGTTTATATTTTGATTATAATCACCCAGCAGGATGGATTTTTCTTCGGAGAACTTCCTGTTTTCCTCATCAATCTGCAGACGAAGCCTGACCATGGCCGCGTCTACTGAGGCCTTTTGTCGCAACATGTTGCTAAGTGACTGTATCAGACTGCTTTTTTGCTGGTCTGATGCGGAAGCGATCTGTTGATCAAGCCTCGATATCTGACCATCGATATTGCTTATCTGGTTCTGCCACGTACGCATCTGACCTTCGAGAGCCTGCAGGTTTTGGTTGCGGCTTTTGTCAACTTCTTCAGACGCTATGCTTACCATATTTTTAAGGCGCTCAATTTGCGCCTGAAGCGTGGCAATTTCTCCAGCGGTGTCCTGCGCAAAGACAACGTGATCTACAGCGACGTAAAGCGCTAGTATTGCAATAATGATGTATATCTTCTTCATGATGTAGCTCCTTCCCACTCCGGTTTCTTGATGAACCTTGGGGGTGGCGGTAGTCTGTGACCGGGATCGAAGCGCAATCAACAGGCGCGTTCAAGCAGTCAATGGAGCTGACATACCATTTATTTATAAAATGTCAATACGATATAATATAAATATGATATTACGGATTCACAAAAACTTTTTTCTTTTTAGATTGGTAACGATTATCTTTCGGTTGGTCTCACAATCCGTATATCCTGTAGTTGTTCCTTCCAGCGCATTTTGCTACGTAAAGCGCCTCGTCGGCAAACCTAATGAGATCGTTTACATTTGACGCATGATCAGGAAATATTGCCACCCCTATTGAAACTGAAACCTGAGCCTGAATTTTGGGGCCATTAAATTCAAATGTAAGAGCGTGTATTTCGGCCATTATTCTTTCGCACAAATTCGAGGCCACCTGCCTGTCAGCTTCAGGAAAAATTATGGCAAACTCATCGCCACCATACCTGGTGATAATGTCGTAGCCTCTGCAAACAGTCTTGAAGACGCGACCAATCCTGGAAAGTACTTCATCACCTTTCTGATGACCATAAAAGTCATTGAAGTCCTTGAAATTGTCCACGTCTATCATGAGCAGCGCAAACGAATTTCTATGGCGGGAGGATTTTATGATTTCAATCTTGAGGGCTTCATCAAAGAATCGTCGATTGTAGACACCGGTGAGTGGATCTTCGTAGGACATCTCCAGGTACATGTGCCGTTCGTCAGCAAGTTTTTTGAGCTCACGATGTCGAAAAACCTTAACCATTGCCACCTGAATCTGTTCAATAGTAAACGGCTTGATCAGGTAGTCGAAGGCGCCGGCATTAATGGAGTCCAAAGCGTTTGCTACCGATCCGTAACCGGTCACCACTATCACGTCCGTGTCAAAAGGCCCCTGACGAATATGCTTGAGCATGGTAAGACCATCCATGCCCGGCATCTTCATGTCTGTTACAACAACGTCGTAAGGCGCTTTTCTGTTTGCTTCCAGCGCCACCTCCGGTTCTGTGAACAGATCGCACTGGTAGCCTAGACGTGACACCGATTCCTGAATGAATCTGGCTACGAAAGGATCGTCATCAACCACAAGAACCCTTTTGGGTTTGTCAATTTCTGCAACTTCCAATTCCACTGGTTTCTCCTGATAATTATGGAAAGGGCCGGCACACCCGTTTATTGAGTGATTGCAGTTAACGAAACGATACGCATACCCTATGTCAGAATCAACCAGTAAATGATTGACGACACAATGGTTACGATTAATGACGCCCAAAAAGAGGACCAGAAAGAATCAACCCTGATACCTAATTCCAATTTACCGACAACATAAAAAAGCGCAGCGTTTATAACCAGTATGAACAAGCCAAGAGTAAGGAATGTCAACGGAAATGTTAGAAAAACCAGAACCGGTTTAATAAAAGTGTTCAGTATGCCAAGAACCGCCGCGGCTACAATTGCTCCACCAAGTCCCTGTATTCTTACACCGGAGACAAATGTGGGAACTACAAGGACTGAAACAGTCAGGATGATCCAGGAAATAATAACGCGCATATCAGGACTCCGATCCGGTTATAGCATTAGTGTAATAAAACCGTTAACCACAAACCCTTTATAGTTATACTACCAAGGAATTGGACATCGCAATAGGCCCCGGGGTTCAAAAAAAACGCAGCTCCAGAAGAACTGAAGCTGCGGGATTTTTAAATCAAACTGACTGTTCCTATGTTGGTGTCACGAATGACGGGGGGCGAACAGCCAGTCCAGATGAAAATAATATATCACGTTCCCATCTCCCAAGACGAGAGATATTTTTCCTGCTCGGGAGATAATTTGTCGATTTTTATTCCCATCGCCGCCAGTTTCAGTCGAGCTATTTCATTATCAACTTCATCAGGGAGCTTAGTGACTTCCCTGCCCATGTCTTTGCCATATTTCACCAGGTGCTCACTTGCAAGGGCCTGATTGGCGAAACTCATGTCCATAACTGATGAAGGATGCCCCTCAGCTGCTGCAAGGTTTATCAGACGGCCCTCTCCAAGCAAGACAATCCTTCGGCCATCCGACATGGTATATTCCTCGACGAAAGGTCTAATGGCGCGCTTGGATGTCGCAAGCTCTTCGAGCGAATGAATATCTATTTCAACGTTAAAATGGCCAGAGTTGGAAACTATTGCGCCGTCCTTCATTTTTTCGAAGTGTTCCTTGCGAATTACACTAATATCGCCGGTAACAGTGCAGAAAAAATCACCAATTGGGGCGGCGTCTGCCATAGGCATGACGTGATAACCATCCATGGCGGCTTCCAGAGCACGCAGAGGATCTATTTCCGTGACTATTACTCGGGCGCCCATACCGGCGGCGCGTGTAGCCAGGCCTCGGCCACACCAGCCGTAACCACTAACAACGAAGCAACTGCCTGCCATGAGCCGATTGGTTGCGCGCAATATGCCATCGATCGTGCTCTGACCGGTGCCGTAACGGTTATCAAAGAAATGCTTGGTGTTGGAATCATTAACCGCTATAACGGGGAAAAGAAGCACCCCCTTCTCGGCCATGCTTTTCAGGCGGATAACGCCCGTGGTGGTTTCTTCGGTCCCACCCAGCAGAGTCTCCACAAGGTTTTGACGCTGGGAATGAATAGTGCTGACCAAGTCAGCCCCATCGTCCATAGTAATATGCGGCGACGGATCCAGGCACGCGTTGATATGTTTGTAATATGTTTCCGTATCCTCGCCCTTTATCGCATATACATGATAGCCTTCAGATACAAGCGCCGCCGCTACATCATCCTGGGTCGATAGAGGATTTGACGCGCAAACGTAAACTTCAGCGCCACCCGCTGCCAGAGTTCTTACCAGAGCTGCTGTTTCAGTAGTGACATGAAGACAGGCGGCCAGCTTGATTCCCTCCAAAGGACGTTCCCTGGCAAACCTGTCCCGTATCATCTTAAGAACCGGCATACTGCGTTCAGCCCATTCTATTCTCAGCTTACCAGCCTCTGCTAGAGACAAATCCTTGACATCGTAATTCATAAAATCTCCTTCAACTAAATCATCAGGGCCATGGAGGCCTATGAGAAATTTTCCTTATGAGAAGTCGCGCCTTGAGAGCCCGAATCACCTCGGACTGAAGTTCATGGCAACCGTGGAATCACATTGCAGCCGCCTTCTTCAACTCTTCCACTCGGTGAGTGCTTTCCCATGTGAAATCGGGGTCGTTCCTTCCAAAATGCCCGTTTGCGGCGGTTTTTTTGTAAACAGGCCTCAACAGGTCGAGATAACCAATAATCTGAGCGGGCTTAAAGCTGAACAATTCGTTTACGATATGGGACAATTTCACATCGTCTATTTTCCCTGTGCCGTAAGTATCCACCATTAGTGAAACCGGCTCAGGGTAACCAATTGCATAAGCTACCTGAACAATGCATTTATCGGCCAGGTCAGCCGCGCATATATTTTTTGCCACATGTCTCGCCATATAACATGCGGATCTATCAACCTTTGACGGATCTTTTCCTGAGAAAGCTCCACCACCGTGTGCCCCGTACCCACCATAGGTATCAACGATGATCTTACGCCCCGTTAAACCACAATCACCGAGAGGACCGCCTACTACAAAACGACCTGTCGCATTTATCAGATACTTCGTGTCTTTATTAAGGAACTGGGCGGGAATGGCTTTCTTGATGACTTCTTCTATAATGCCTTCCTGAATCTGCGCATAAGTCACATCAGGTTCATGCTGCGCCGCTATGACAACCGTGTGAACCTCTTTCGGCTTTCCGTCTTCGTAACGAATGGTAACTTGCGACTTGCCGTCCGGCCTGAGAAAATCAAGATCGCCTTTCTTTCTCGCTTCGGACAGTCTTGCGGTAAGCTTGTGGGCAAAGCTGATCGCCATCGGCATATATTCGGGGGTTTCATGGCATGCGAATCCAAACATCAACCCCTGATCCCCGGCGCCCTGCTCTGAAAAAAGACCCTCGCCTGCGGTTACGCCCATTGATATATCCGGTGACTGCTTGTCAAGGGTAACCATGACAGCGCAGGTGTCACAGTCAAATCCCATGGCACCGTCTGTATAACCGATGTCTCTCACCGCTGTTCGAGCTATATTGGGAATGTCAACGATGGCCTTCGAAGTGACTTCGCCGGCTACCAAAACAACACCGGTAGTGACCAAGGTTTCACAAGCCACCCTGGACTTCGGGTCTTGTTCGAGCATAGCATCTAAGATTGAATCGGAAATTCTATCTGCGACTTTGTCGGGATGGCCTTCCGTTACGGATTCGGAAGAGAACAGATAGTTTCGAAGCCCCATCGCGATTCCTCCTTTGGGCATTGAGTAAGTTAATATCCATAAACTCGAAATGTTAATCACATTTCATAACTTACGTCAAGTCTGAAATTGTTCAGGATATGATTCTGATGGTCTTCCAGTAGCCGGATCTGAAGCGGAGATGGAAAATGATGGCTATGATTATCACGTAAACAACCAGCCAACCCCACGCGGCATATAGTCCAAGATTGAAATGCGTTATCATCAGGTAAACCGGAGGAACAAAGAATATCCAGGCGATCAAAACCTGGGCCCACATGGCAAAACGGGTGTCACCAGCCCCTTTCAGGGCGCCGGTGTAAACTATGAATATCGTATCAAACACTGTGTATAGTCCGATCAGACGAACAACAAAACAACCTCGTGAAAAAAAAGCCTCGCAATCAAAACCTGTATCCCTGGCGCTTCTGAAGATCTCGAGCAGATATTGGGGCGCCACCCAGAAAATCACGGCAAGTGAACCTGAATAGATGATCGACATAGTTAGCGCGGCGCTCACGCACTTTTGGGCGATATGTGCCTTTTGCTGTCCGATGTATTCCCCCACAAGCGTTGAAGTCGCAATTGATATTCCCACCATTGGAAGAAAACTCAGCGACTCAATACTGAGGGCTATGTTTGTGACAGCAAGGTCTGAAACCCCCAGTTTCCCGACGATCAGCACAAACGCGGTAAAAGAACCGATATCCAGAATAAATTGAGCCCCTGAAGGAATTCCAAATTTCATGAGACTGAAGAACAGTTTTCTGTCCCAGTAAAATTCTCTACGTGTATTATAGACTGGTTGATATTTCTCCGACAGGAACAAATATGCCCAATAACAAAGAGGAATTACATTAGAAACAGAGGTCGCGATTGCAGCGCCACGAATCCCCATTTCAGGGAAGCCATGTTTCCCAAAAATCAGGACATAATCCATAACGATATTTAATATATTGCCGGCAAGATTGCCTACCAAAACAACTGAAGTCTTACCTCGTCCAGAGAAGAAAGAAGAAAGCGCTGCGCCCAGTGGCAAAGTCAAACCGCCTAGCATAAGAATGGAAAAATATTCGATTTCGAGTTGCATAATGGCTGGATCATGACCTGTTGACTCAAGAACAAATACGCCTAAAGGAATGCACGCAATCATGACGGGAATCGCCAGGAGCGCAAAAATCACCCCTTGCCAGACGGAGCGGCTCACACGGCGCTTGTTTCCAGCTCCGTGGGACTGCGCCACCAACGTGTTGACATATTGGGCCACCCCCTGAAAAAAACAGCAAATTGTAAAGTATGTGATGCCACCCGGGGTAACAGCGGCCACCGCCTCCAGACTTTGCCATGACAGAAACATCCTGTCCACAAACAGCGTCAGGGTTAGCGATGACGTTGACAGGACTAGAGGAGTGGCTACCCTCAGGACTTCGAGAAAGCTCCCAGGCTGGGCTGAATGCAGAGCGGTCTTTAGTTTATTGAATATAATGTTTGCCAACTCTAAACAGTAATTGCACAGATTTGGGAACGCGCGAGAATAGCACCATAATTACATGTGTAGCACAACAACATCCCGACAGGCAACAGGCTGCTAACATTCATAGAACCAGGCTGTCTCTCTGGATGCTTATCAGAAGAGACAGCCTTGAGGAAAAGCTATATATGGTAACAGGATTGAAGGGGCTATGGAAGGGGATTTACTGACTTTTTGAGGACAGGAGAATACTTCCAGGTGATGACTTTTCTGGCGTCCAACATCAGTTCATTGCCGGTTTGAGGATTTCTTCCGCGCCTGGAATGTTTTCCTTTAATAGTCCATTTCCCAAAACCCGAGATCATAACATCTTCACCTTCAACCAAACTTTTCTTTACGATATCAAGGAGCTTTTCGACGATTTCTGTGGCCTCACCTTTCATGAAACCACAATCATCCGCAATTTTTTTTGCGATGTCAGCTTTCGTTAGAGTCATACATACCCTCCCTGAGTAAATACAAAAATAAATATGGATGCACCAGAATACCCCATTCAAAATCGAAAAGGCAAGATATTTTTGAGTATTTTGAAACAAGGTCGTATTTGAGAGAGTCTTGTGGCAGTAGCAAAGCTGGTCGGAAAGGTAAGAAAATCATGAATATCAAGCCTAATAACAGTCTGTTACACGTAAAGGCGCGAAATATCATAATATAATACTAAAGCTGAACATTTTTTATCTAGCGGTAAATACATCCAGTTTTTTCAAGTAAGAAGTGGTCGATTATGCCCTTGCTTCCTTAGGGCTTCCCTAACAAGCTCAGCGGTGTCAGGGGGCCTGAAAATAAACCTTATTCCCGCCTTGTTGCCAATAATGTTTGCAAAGCGCATATATTTCCAGTATGGGCGGGGCTTGTGGAATATCCTGCAAAAAGTCGCAATGGCCTTGGAAAAAGACAGCATCCTTTCATCAAAGCCCAGATAAATTTCGGGGCACCTTGCGGCTGCTCCAAAGATTTGTTCAACGGCCCTATCGAGGTCCAGACGGTCACTAACGTACCAGACTGGTTTTGCCGGATCCGTCTGGCTATTAACAAAACCCTCCTCTAAAGCAATTTCCCACAGTTGAGTGGTTGGATAAATTCTCAC
>CAITZA010000456.1 GCA_903896745.1 uncultured Desulfomonile sp.
AGGTCCGCTGCTAACGAAGGATTCCAGAATGGTACCAAAAATATCATGCCGGAACTCCTCAAAATCATGAAAACAGAGGACGCCGCTGAGGGTGTCATGTCCTTCATTGAACGCCGCCCAGCGAATTTCAAGGGGAGATAAAGACATAAAATCCTTCTCAAACGCTGAACGCCTTCTTTTTCAACAAATATCCACACCCGCCCATGTTATTTCTGGCAAAAAGGCTAATCGGTAGATTAGTACTTGTCGTCGTAAACGGTTGAACAACAAAAAAATGTAATGTCGGTTCGAGTGTTAGCCTGACCATAAAAGGCTGACTGTATCACGCCAATGACACATTGGTAACAGTTACCGGTTATGGCTACATAACGGTAGGTTTGTGTCTGGGGCTTGTATCGTCCAGAAATGCAACACCTATGTAAAGTCCTATAAAACCGAACTCATAGGCATGCAGCAGGATATTGGCACGTTTATTGAATCGAACGCCGGTCAGTGTGATTGTTTAACAAACTTGTTTGACTGGAGTTCAAAGATGAAAAGAGAAGAAGCGACGGATCTTATACTTGAGGCAAAGAAGTGCAAGGGTGTCACTTGGTCTGAAATAGCCGAGGTTGTTGGGGGACACAAGGTGTGGGTAACATCAGCCATGCTGGGGCAGAATAGCATGAGCAAGGAAGAGGCGGCCAAGGCCGCGGAGTTTTTGGGGCTAGGCTCTGAGGTTGCGGAATGTTTGACTGAGTTCCCTCTTAAAGGGGCTCTGGATTCCGATGTTCCGGTTGATCCGCTGATTTACCGACTTCATGAGATAACTCAGGTTTATGGGACCACCATGAAGGCGATAATACATGAGATGTTTGGTGACGGAATCATGAGCGCAATAGACTTCGAACTTGACATCAAGAAGAAGGAAGACCCGAAGGGTGACAGGGTAGTGGTTACGTACAACGGTAAATTCCTTCCTTATAAAAAATGGTAACGGATGTGGTCTGTGAATTGGGTAACAGACCCGGATTTTTTAGGGCCGGAGATGGTCCGGAGGAACCAGAATGTGCATAAACTGCAAGACTGATAATGACTTGTCTAAATGCTCGAGCGGCCTGAGGGACGCTTATGATCCGAAAGTTTCTCTCGAGCATTGTTCCAGCATGAATACCGGCCATGACCATGTGGCGGCGCTTGAAACCCAGGAATCGGTAATAGACAGGGTAGTCGAGAACGCCGTGATCAAGGCCATATTTGGTGGCAACGACGTTTCACGAAGGAATTTCATGAAACTAGTGGGCGCATCGACGGCTATGTCGGTCCTGTCCTCGATCTTTCCGATGGATGCCGCCAAGGCATGGGCAAAAGAAGCTCCAGGTTCACTTGAGAAGAAGGATCTCAAGATCGGTTTCATACCGATAACCTGCGCCACTCCGATAATCATGGCAGACCCCATGAAGATGTATGAAAAATACGGTCTGAGCGGCACAAAGGTTGTCAAGGCTGCAGGATGGGCGATGATCAGGGACTGGGCGGTGTCCAAGCAGGTTGATTGCGCTCACATGTTAAGTCCGATGCCTCTGGCCATAACCATGGGGGTGGGATCCACCGCAATGCCTTTTTATATGCCGGCTATCGAGAACATCAATGGTCAGGCGATAACACTTCACGTAAAGCATAAGGCTGTAAAGGAACCCAAGGACATGCGTGGCTTTACGTTCTCGGTTCCGTTTGATTACTCCATGCATAACATGCTTCTGAGATATTATCTGGCGGAGGGAGGCGTCGATCCTGACAAGGAGGTAAAAATCAGGGTTTTACCGCCACCCGAAATGGTGGCTAACCTAAAGGCTGAGAATGTCGATGGTTATCTTTCCCCTGACCCGTTTAACCAGAGGGCTGTTTACGAAGGCGTTGGTTTCATTTTTAAACTGACCAGGGACCTTTGGCCTGGTCATCCATGCTGCGCATTTGCCGCATCAAAAGATTTCGCTACTGAGATGCCCAACTCTTTCAAAGCCGTCTTGATGGCAATCGTGGATGCGACCTTCTATTCGCATGATCCTGCAAACAGGAAAGAAATTTCAAAGGCCATTGCGCCAAGGAATTATCTTAATCAGCCGGAAGAGGTTGTTGAACAGGTCTTAACTGGATCATTCCCGGACGGTCTAGGCAACATGAGGAATGAACCGGATCGTATCGACTTCAACCCATTCCCCTGGAATTCCATGGCGGTGTGGATCCTCACCCAGATGAAGCGTTGGGGTTATGTCAAGGGAGATGTGGACTACAAGAAGATAGCAGAAGAGGTTTTCCTGGCTTCCGAATGTGGGGAAGCGATGAAAAAATTAGGTTATCCGGTTCCCACAACCACGTATGAAAAACATGTAATCATGGGCAAGACATTTGATCCGGATAAACCTGAAGAATATTTGAAGAGTTTTACAATCTCTAGGTCCTGATCCAAAGAGAGGGCAATGCGCCTGATCTCAAGGGACGATCGTTCGGAATGACAGGCGCATTTACCATTTTTTATCAAATATACAAGGTGGAGTCAAAACTGTGAACAGCACGAATAAAAGCTGGGTGACTTTGAGTTTACTGTTGCTGGTAATATTTATAGCTAGCTGGCAACTAATTTCCATGGTTTTGAAGAATCTTCCAGGCCCGATGCCTGTGGCTAAAACAGCCTATTTTTTTCTGTCGGACCCTTTCTATGACAATGGCCCCAATGATAAGGGCATCGGTATCCTGGCGCTATACAGCATAGGGCGTCTGTCAGTCGGGTTTATAGCAGGCTCGTTCGTCGCAATAGTCTTGGGTGTCATTCTGGGACTCAATCAAACGCTTTACAAGGCAGTCAATCCATACATTCAAGTACTCAGAGCCATTTCTCCGATAGCATGGATGCCACTGCTGTTATATTCGGTTCAGAATAGTAACGCCACGGCCTTGCTTGTCGTTTTTATGGCGAGTGTGTGGCCGACCCTCGCAAATACCGCTTTTGGCGTTTCAAACATCAAAAGGGATTACATCAGTGTGTCAAACATACTCCAGATTCATCCTGTTTCCAAGGTTTTCAGGGTGATTTTGCCCGGGGCTGGACCGACGATAGTCGCAGGTTTGAGGATTTCCATGGGAAGCGCCTGGGTCGCAATAGTTCCTGCAGAAGCGCTACTAGGTTCATTAGGCCTGGGATACTTCGTATGGAATGAATGGAACAATCTCTCGCTGACCAGCGTCATCTTTGCGATTTTAATCATCGGTCTGGTGGGGGTGCTCATAGACCAATTATTTAATGCTTTGGCCAGACGTCTGGCCTATGTTGACTAGGAGTCGAAATGTCTTTACTAAAAGTTGACGGGGTTTCGAAGTTTTTTCCTATAACCGGTGTAAAACAGCCATTCTGTGTTTTCAGGGATGTTTCTCTCAGGGTTGAAGAAGGAGAGTTTGTTTCTGTCCTTGGCCATTCCGGGTGTGGCAAATCCACCTTGCTAAACATAATCGCCGGAATAGATACAGCTAATGATGGGTATGTTTTTCTGGACTCCAAAGAAATAATCGGCGCCGGACTGGATCGAATGGTGGTGTTTCAGAATTTCGCCCTATTGCCTTGGCTGACGGTGTATGGAAACATAAGAATTGCGGTTAAGGCGGCTCATCCTGATTGGGACAAGAGCGACATCCACGCCTGGGTTCAGAAGTACATCAACATGGTGGGGCTGAGTGGCGCCGAATCCAAACGGCCTTCCACACTCTCGGGAGGAATGAAACAGCGAGTTGGTCTGGCGCGGGCATTTTCGGTTGAACCACGGATACTGTTGCTCGACGAGCCTTTTGCCCAGATAGATGCCCTGACAAGGGGCGTGATCCAGGAAGAACTAGTAAGAATGTGGAATGCAACCGGCATCACTATTTTCATGGTTACACACGATGTGGACGAGGCAATACTGCTCTCCGACAGGATTCTGCTAATGTCACCAGGACCGGAAGCGCAGATCAGGGAAGAAATAATCATCGACCTCCCGCGGCCTAGGAGCAGAACCACCATTATCGATGATCCCCTGTACTACCAACTGAGAAATCAAATCATAAAATTCCTCTCCAATAAAAACGATACCGGACTTATCGCACATTAAAAAGCGCCGCTCTCGCAGCGGCGACTTTCCCACCAAGAATATTTTTGTCCAAGAACAGCATCGGCGGGGGCGAATATCGGTCGTTTCCATTTGAGGGCCATCGATAGCGTTTCGCAATTTAACATGTAACAGTCAGGTATCCGAAGTTGGTCATTGAGCGTAGCCTTCGCGGGGTAGAGTATTGCAAATCTCTGGAAAAAGGGATCGTGGCCGTGGTAAAAAGAGACCATCCTCAGAAGGAGCAATACATGAATAACAGAATTCCCCTGAGACTCAGAAAAGAACCATTACTTGAAGCGATATGGTAAATCCGTTTCTCCAGTCGGAACTCTTCGGTGGCGGATTTGCTCCCGGGAATGCTTTTCAAATCGTTTCCTGGCAAATTCAGCTCGGACAGCCATGCGCGCGGCATTTTCAGAAAACGCCCCAGGACTTCAAATGATGCGTTGTTCATTTCTCCTTCTTTTTAAATTGATATGGTGTAGCTGTCCCTTTCTGTTCATTAGCAACCTGAAATACCACGTTGCGCCTTACAGGAAAAATATCGCGGACAAGACCAGGAAAGATTGAAATAATATAGAAATCAGATAAAACACAAATAGGCTCTGCAGGGAACGCACCTGACAAGGAATCATTTTTTCGGGAGACTGAGTGTTGGTGGTCTCTTAAAACACCTTGACCTACTAACGGAAGATAGACCCTGCAATGCCTGGAATATAGCCATATTGCAAGGGAATCGTCTCAATTTCGGAGCTCACTCCATGGAAGATCAGGATAAAACGAGAGAGCAACTTATCAAAGAATTGACTGAAATGCGGTTGAGGGTGACCGGACCGGAAGTCACTGACAAAGCGTTTGATAGCCAGGAATCAAGATATTGCGAAATTATTAGCAACCTGTCAGATGCTGTTTACATCATTCAGGACGGTTGGCTCAAGTTTGCGAACCAAGCATGCTCGGAACTTACCGGATATTCCCTTGAAGAAGGTATGAAGGTTAACGCTATTAAAGCAATTGTTCATCCGGATGATCAGGAAATGGTCGAACAATACCATGCTCGCAGATCAATGGGTGACATCACTCCGCACAGATACGAGTCCAGGTTCATCTGTAAAGATGGGTCTATAAAGTGGGTAGAGCTCAAATCCACCCTAATCATGTGGGAAGGGAAACCTGCTGCCCTTGGTGTGGCCTCGGACATCACCGACCATAAGCGGATGGAGGAAACCTTACAGAAACTTGAGGAGCGATACCGTAACGTCTCTTCTATAACCTCCGACATCGCCTATTCGTGCAACAAGACTACAACGTCGCCTTATTCTATCGACTGGATAACGGGCGCGACTGGAAGCATCACCGGCTATTCCGAGGATGAATTTAGGGACTTGGGGTGTTGGCGCAGCCTTGTCATAGATGATGATCTGCCCGTTTTTGATAAACACGTCATCGGTGTGGCGCCAGGTTCGACAGATTCCTGTCAACTTCGCCTGCGCCACAAAAACGGAAAGATAGTTTGGGTCCAATCATCGACCAAATGTGTCTTCGATTCAGGGTTGGTCGATAGTTTTCGTTTGTACGGTGGAATTACGGAAATTTCCGAGCGTAAGCAGGCTGAAGAAAAGAATCTCAGGCTTGCGGCAATTGTAGATTCATCTGATGACGCAATCATTGGAAACACATTGGACGGTATTATCACCAACTGGAACAGAGGTGCGGAAAATATTTTCGGTTACAGGGAACACGAAATAGTCGGCAAACACATAACTACATTAGCCCCTCCGGGGCATGAACATGATATTCGGGGATTTCTTGAACAAATTCGAAATGGAAAGTCGGTGAGAATCGCTGAAACTCTTCGCATGAGAAAAGATGGCGTTATGATCCCGGTGTCCTTGACCGTTTCTCCGATTATTGACAAGGATAACATGGTGGTAGGCGCTTCGGCAATCGTCCGGGACATTTCTGATCGTGTCAGGGCGGAGCAGGACAAAGAGAATCTACAAGTTCAGCTTTTCCATTCCCAGAAAATGGAAGCGCTCGGCACGCTTGTCGGCGGAATTGCTCATGACTTCAACAACATGCTTCAGTCGATCATTGGATATAGCGAAATACTCCTGTATAGCAAGAAAGAGGGTGAGCCAGACGTCAGAGAGCTAAAGACCATCATCAAAACAGGTGAAGAAGGGGCAGAACTGGTGCGGAAACTCTTGGCTTTCGGCCAGGAATCTCCTGGCTCGCCAGAAGATTTCGACCTCAACCATCAGATCATGAATTCCTTCAAAATAATATCCAGTACCCTTTCTCCACTGATTGAAACAGAGTTTGACTTTTCTTCCCAGCCGGTTTTTGTTCATGCGGACACTAATCACGTGGATCAGATTTTAGTCAACCTGGCTATTAACTCGTCAGAGGCCATGCCGGATGGCGGGCGTATTAGGGTCAAAACCAGAAACGTTTCATTTGACGCAGATTACTGCAAGG
>CAITZA010000457.1 GCA_903896745.1 uncultured Desulfomonile sp.
AGGTCGTCAGACGCTGCGAAGTTTCGGCCAACGAGGGATTCCAGTTGGGAGAGTAACAACTTGCCCGCATCATTGGCCCCTAAGCCACAAGCAAGCAAGTCAATCCGACCATGATCATTGACCAGAGAGCCGACGTCCTTCCAGAAGTCCTGGAGGTCAGTAGATACAGGCAGTGTGCTGGAGGTCACCGAATAACCGGCAGTGAGATAAAACTGGCCCGGCCCCTGGTCATGGGTCGCGAACGCTATTGAGTCGGCTTCGTGACCGTCCAAGACAGTTTCTATTTTCGATAAAATGCTTTCCAGAGAATCTGTGGCTGGATCATAGCTGACAGTCAGCACACCTGGAGTAGCGGCATCGATCAACTGTTGGGCCTGGTCAATTCCAGAGGATACCACCAGCACATGAAGACCGTCACTCATGGTCGAAGACTGTGTTATGTCAGCGTAGACGTTTGCATTGGATGAACCATCATTATGTCCATGGCTATCCGAGACTTCCAGGAGCGCCGTAGCCTGACCGCCATCCGCGCTGTTCCATTCGGGGACCAAGGCTCCTGTCAGGTGTTTCAGGGTCTCGTTGACATCTGTCTGAAGACCTTCAATTACCAATTTACCGGTGTCATTTCCAACTACCGTTACACCGGCCTGAGTGTCTACGTGAAAAATCGAAAAACCCTGCGAAGCAGTCAGCGTGACCGTGAGTATTTCGTTTGAATCCTGATCGTTCACAGAGATGAGATTCCCCAAGTCGATAATACTGTATTCCGTGCCAATCGCATATCCATCAACCGTAATCTGGGGAGCGTAGCTAAGGTCTCCGTGTATATTGCTCAAATACTGAACGTCGAGGATGGGTTTTAAGCCTACGTTCGCATCCGAAGAATATTCGAGAGTCCAATCACCCTTGTCTCCACCCGTATCGTCATCGCTGGCAAAGACATCGGCGCCTGTAAGAATTGATACGGTATCAACAAAGGCTTTTCCGTAGGCGTCTTTAGCCAGGGAGCATGAAAAAACCTGAATCTGGGCATTTTCGGACAAGGCCTGTCCAAGCGAGGACAATTCTGCGCTGAAATTGCCCGCATTTGAAACATCAATTCTATCCGTTCCAATACGAAGCGCGTTTTCGGCGCCATGTCCAATAATTACAAGATTGTCAATCTTCTGGCCTGACGATTCGCTGACATCCCTGATTTCATTGATTATTGTTACGAGATTATCGAATTGGGCGTCATAGGAGATCACTTTTGAATTTTTGCCGGCCGCATCATTTATTTCAGGAATGTTGTCCAGCGCGTTCGAGACAAGAACCACATTCAGTTCCTGATGGAAGACCTGGGATTCAGCTACCGGTTGGGATGGAAGTGGCGCAACCGGGGGTTGAGTTGCAATATTTGCAAGACTTTCCTGATTTTCAGGTTGTGAGTTTTCGACCGGTTGAGGCTGGTCCATGACGATGTTTGCAGGTTGAGGGGTAACAGCGGCGTCCAGAACTATACGGTCTTCAAGTTGCTCAAATAGTACTCGTCGCCGGTAAACTTTTGGGCTAGAACGTCTCCACTTTTTCATAATACATCCCTCCCGGAGAACACATCCAGGTACAGCCCTTGATATGCGGAAAAAAGGAGGTCAGGAATTTCAGGTAGAAAAATTAAATACTTTAATCTTAATTAATTAAAAAACCGAGTTACCAAATCCCGGGGCTTTTTCTTGTTATGCTTGCGTCAATTATGTCCGGGACGAAATTATACTACCGTTAGGAAAAGAGACAGTCAAGCATATAAAATGTTCCGCGAGGAATACGACATACCCTGAAGTCGTTAATATTAATCGATGTCCGAATTCACCTGTATTTTGGTGGGTTTAGATTAGGGGGTTTTGGGGCCAGGAGTTCTCTTTGCCGTTCATACCGGGGATCAAATACGGCTTGGCCATTCTGTCCACACCTGACCGGTGATAGGATCATTTTTCTGTGATTGCCTCTATAGTCTTGATTTATGGAGTATAATTTAAAATTCAATTTTGCTTGTGATGCGCTGTCAGGGTCTTCCGG
>CAITZA010000458.1 GCA_903896745.1 uncultured Desulfomonile sp.
ATATATCTGCTTTTCTCTTTCTGAAAAAATTGCAGGATTCATTGGCGTGCCCTTCCCCAAAAAGTCTGTCTCAAATAATCATGTTTTGCTTAGAGTACGTTTCTCGACACATCGGAAACCGAACTAGGTCAGCAAATATTTTTCGCATGGTTGGTTTTTCTCGCATGCGTCCAGGATTTCATCTATCGCTTCCTCGGATTCGACGGCGCCATACCATAACCCTTCAGGATATATGATCATTATGGGGCCGTGATCACACAGCTTAAGGCAACCCACACTTGAAACCTGAAAATCGCTCATGCCTCGGTCTGATAGCTCAGCTTCCAGATAGCCAAGTAATTGTCCAGATCCTTTCCTGGCGCACTTGCCAAGTTGGTCGCCGCCGGCCCTGAAACTCATGCATACGAATATGTGATGATTTGGTTTGTTCATATTTACATCACCAGCTCAAAGCGTTCTTCGGCAGAATCCCTATCGACCCTGTCCAGGAGTGTATTGACGATATTGGTCAACAGGCACATCGCTCCTTGATATCCGAATGTTGGAAAGAAGCCGTGACCAACCCGGTCAAGTATGGGGAAGCCGAAGCGAACCAGAGGAATGTCTTCCGCCCTGGAAATATATTTTCCGTAAGTATTGCCAACCATGAGGTCTACGGACTCATTCCTTATCAACTGATGGAGATAAAACAGATCGGCGGAAGCCCTAACCACGCAATTTGGCGCATCATCTCCCAGTATCCTCTTGATCCTCTCCTCGAAACGTTTCCCTGGAGTTCCCGTAATCACATATACTGGGCGCATACCGGCGCTAACCAGGAAGTCCGTCATTGAGATCACCTGATCAGGGTCTCCAAAAATGGCCACCCTTTTGCCGTAAAGGTAATGCTGCATGTCGGTCATCATGTCCAGAACGCGCCCCCGATCATCAATCATTGAGGGAGAAGGGCGCTGTTCGCCGGTAATCTGGAGGACTGATTTCACGAACTGGTCTGTGGCGTTTATACCTATGGGCAAGTCCAGAACCCGGAATGGTACCCCGCATTTTGTTTCGAGCGCCTGTGCGCCGGCCTCTGATGCGAAAGCCCCCAGGGCAATTGTCGCCTTGCCGGATCCTGTTTTCATTAACCGATCTATTGTTACCCCACCTTTGGGGAACATTTCGTACGAACCGGTCATGGGGGTATCCAGCACATCTGATGTGTCCGGAAAGACCGTGCCGGTTACATTGAGCTCACCCAGCATCCGCTTGATTTCTCTCATGTCAGCCGGATCAACATAACCGGGTATGATGTTAATCTCTGAATCGGGCTTCAATTCCCGGGTAGCCAGATAGTCCACCATGGCCTTTACCATGTTGGAAAACCCGGTAACATTGGATCCTACATAACTCGGAGTATTTGCATGGATCACAAATTTCCCGTCCGGAATAAGCCCATCCTCTTCAGCCTTTCTGACAATCGACGGTATGTCGTCGCCTATGGTTTCCGAAAGGCAGGTAGTGTGGACTGCTATAATGTCCGGTTTATAAACCTGGAAAATAGTTTTCAACGATTGTCTCAGGTTGGGAGCTCCTCCAAAAACGGCTGCGCCTTCCGTAAACGAACTGGTTGACGCGACGACCGGCTCCTTGAAATGTCGTGTCAAATGGCTGCGGTGATAGGAACAGCATCCTTGACTTCCATGACTGTGAGGAAGGCAATTATGGATTCCCAATGAGGCGTACATGGCGCCAATCGGCTGACAGGTCTTTGCAGGATTTATTCTCAACGCCGTTCGTTCCTGAATATCCTTGGGTGTCATGTCTAACATTGCGGTTCTCTCTTGTTGAAAATACAGGGGGTAATTCCGGAATTGGGCAAGGTTATCCCCTGACAGTTTGATTTAACTGAAGCCCCAGAAATTGTAATGAGTTACAGTATGACTACGCTACCGTTTCGGCGTTTAGGGTGGGCTCGATATCCCACGGGGCCTTGATCATCTTCCATGCCGGGTTATGAATCATCATGTCAACATCCCTGGCAAAATTGACCGCTCCCCTGAAACCGGCGTATGGCCCGCTGTAATCATAATTGTGAAGTTGCTTGGAAGGGACTCCGAACTTCTCAATGATATACTTGTCCTTGATTCCAGCGCACACCATGTCTGGCTTGAACTTCAGAATAAGTTGTTCAAGTTCTTCATGGCTGACGTCATCAATAATCATTGAACCCTGGTTCATATCCTCCATCATGCCTTCATAATGGTTCAGCAGTTGTTCGGACTTTAGGGTTTCCAGTTTGTGCTGGTCCAGTCGGGGCCTATACCTTTCGCTATCGGAGGAAACCTTTATTTCCTCTATGTTTCTGCTATCAGCGTCGGGCTTGAGGACGGGGATCACCTGTCTGCCCTCATAATCGTCCCTGTGGGCAAACTCAAAGCCGGCCACAGTGGTTTCCATTCCCAGGTCCTTGAAAAGCTCCTGGTAATGGTGGGCCCTTGATCCTCCGACGAACAGCATCGCAGTTTTCCCTTCCAGTCGTTTCCTATATTCATCGATCAGGTTTTCAGCCTCCTTTTCTTCTTCAAGAATTACAGCTTCGACTGTCCTGCTCAAATCAGGATCATCAAAATATTTTGCTATCTTTCTCATGCTTTTCGCCATAGCCTTCACGCCTATGAAGTTAACCTTCATCCAGGGTATACCGAACGCTGTTTCCATCATCTCTGCCATGTAATTGATAGATCTGTGGCACATGACAAGGTTGAGGTTAGCCTGGTGAGATTGACGCATCTCATCAATTGATCCATCCCCGCTAAAGGTAGAGATTATTCTGATTCCGCATCTTGCGAATACCCTCTCAATTTCCCAGGCGTCTCCACCGATGTTGTATTCACCCAAGATGTTCACAACAAATTTGTCATCCACCACATTTGAGTCATCCTTGCCTACAACATGCTCAAACAGTTTGTTGTTGGCTATATGGTGACCGCCTGATTGGCTGACGCCCTTGTAACCCTCACAATTAAAGGCCATGACAAGTATGCCGGTTTTTTCGGTCATTTCCCGGGCAACGGCCTGAATATCGTCTCCAATCAGACCAACCGGACATGTGGCATGGACGCTGATGGCCTTTGGCTTGAATATGTCGCAAGCCTCCTGAATTGCCTGTCGAAGCTTCTTCTCTCCACCAAAAATCACATCAGAATCCTGCATGTCTGTCGAGAAGCAGTAGTTCATATAATTTGCTCCGTCTTCGCGAGGTTTGAACAGGTTTCTGCGAGTGTTCCAAGCGTAGAAAGAACAACCGATCGGGCCGTGAACGATGTGAACCATGTCACCGATCGGGCCGATGACAACACCCTTGCATCCGGCATAACAGCAGCCTCTTTGGGTAATTATTCCGGGAACAGTCCTGACGTTTGCTTCAATCTCGAGGTTATCCGACCCATCTTTTATGACAATATGTTTGAGGCGCTTTTTGGCGACCTTGTTGGGATAAACCGAGCAAACGTCCCTGACAAATTCTTCCCTGTCAACAGGGGGCATTACGTATGATTTCCTAGAGCTCATTTGCCACTCCGATCCGAACCGTTCATTTCATCTATTGCTATAGCGCCTGTTTCGCCTGTGCGAATTCGGACGACATCATCCACATTTGAAACGAATATTTTTCCATCTCCCGGAGCGCCAGTCTGGTTAACCTTCAATATTGCCCTAATAATTGAAGGCACTTTCTCATCTGGCGCAACCATTATTATAAGACGTTTGGCGTAAAGCCTGCCCCCTTGGGACAGGGTTGACAAAATGTCAGCGCTATCCCTGGGGTTTTCATTGATCGCCTGAATCAGTTCCGGCTCTACGGGCCTCTTGCCTCTACCAAGCGCCCTAATTGCAGTGACTGAAGGAAAGCCTTCCTTTATCAACTCAGCTTTGGTCTGATTTATCCTGTTCATCCTGATGATGGCGGTGACTTCTTTCATGTTGTTCCCCATTCAAAAATGATGTGATCAAGCGTCTCGCTCGCCACTGCTAATGGTGTAAGCTTCCTCCACCGAGCTTACAAAGATCTTGCCATCTCCGTATGCGCCCTTGGCGCCCGTTCGTGCGCTTTCGATAACAGCCCTGATAACAAAATCCTTTTCGTGATCGTTCACAACTAACATGAGCATTTCTTTTGGGAGTTCGTCGTAAATTACGTTTCCGAGCTTGAGACCCCGCTGTTTTCCCCTACCGGCCACATCTATCTTTGTGACTGCCGGATAGCCGGCTTCCAGAAGTGACTGCATAACCGCCGATGTTCTCTCCGGCCTGACTATTGCCCTAACCATGATCATTTTTTGTTCCTTCCTGTCCTTGAGAGAAGTTTCATTAACAAGTTGACTAACCGAACAGACCATAGTCCATGAGTATCTTCTCCAGGTCATCGGTATGCATGGGTTTTGGAGTCACGAACATGTCGTTCTGGTCTATGCTCTTGGCCAGACTTCTGTAATGACCGGCCATGTCGGATTCCGGGTCGTAATCAATCACGGTTTTCCTATGTATTTCTGCCCTCTGAACCATGTTGTCCCTCGGCAAAAAGTAGATCATCTGGGTTCCGAGTTTTTTCGCAAAGGCATCGATCATTTCCTCTTCATTATCTACTTTCCTGCTATTGCAGATCAGACCTCCCAATCTGACTCCGCCGCCGTCTGAGTATCTCTTGATCCCTTTGCAGATATTGTTCGCCGCATACATTGCCATCATTTCCCCGGAGACAACGATGTATATCTCCTGCGCCTTGCCTTCTCTGATCGGCATTGCAAATCCGCCGCACACAACATCTCCAAGCACGTCATAAAAAACATAGTCGAGGTTTTCTTTCGAATCATAAGCTCCGAGAGATTCAAGCAGGTTTATGGATGTTATGATTCCCCTACCGGCGCAACCTACTCCTGGTTCGGGGCCACCGGATTCCACGCAAAGGGTGTCCGAGAAGCCTGTTTTTCTGACATCATCAAGATCAACATCTTCTCCTTCCTCTCGCAATGTGTCCAAAACGCTCTTTTGAGCCAGCCCTCCCAAAAGGAGTCGTGTCGAGTCAGCCTTCGGATCGCAACCAACCACCATGACTTTTTTCTCTAGTTCAGCGAGTCCAGCTACCGTATTTTGGGTAGTAGTGGATTTACCGATACCCCCTTTTCCGTAAATAGCTACTTTTCTCATTTTTTCTCCCGTATAATGTTCCCTTGAACTTTCTTCCCTAATAGGCAAAGTCCATGCCAATGCGACCCGTTAATGAAACAGAAATATAACCTGCTGATATTATGCGGCAAAAAGATCTATATTGCTGAGAGGGGTCGCTTGGAGACTGCGATAGGTCGTGACAGGTCAACAATAGTGTTCACAAATGTTTCAAAATTGTGAATCCGGTTGCTGGCATGTTGGCCAAATTCGATTTTGAAAGGGAATTGGTGGGTCGTAGCCTCAATTGTGAGAACAAACGACAAAAAAAAAGCGATCCTCTTGAGATCGCTAATGTTGGTATAAAAAAATGTCAGGCCACAATCTTGCGTTGTCTGAGGTAACTTTCCAGGCCGAATTTCTTGATCCTGTACCCCATCTGTCTCAACGTAATCCCGAGATCTCTGGCAGCCCTGGACTGAATCCAGTTGTTTCTCTGTAAGGCCGCCAATACGCCTCTCTTCTCCATTTCCTGCAAGCTGTCAAGCGCTACATCGATCTCGTCGTCTGACTGGTCCATGGTATATGAAATATATGGATCAAGGTCACGAGCTCCGATAATACCCCCCTCATTCATAATGGCCAGTCTCTCCATGAGGTTTTCCATTTCACGGATGTTTCCGGGCCAGGAATATCCGGATAGAGCCTCTATCGCGCTCTCGGTAAATTTCAAGCGTGTTCCGTATTCTCTGGATAACTTACGTGAAAAGAAGTTGATCAGGCTTCGAACGTCCTCACGTCTCCCTGAAAGCCGCGGCATGCATATCGGAAAAACATTAAGTCGATAATACAGATCTTGCCTGAACAAACCCTCACTAACAGCAGCGCCAAGATCCACGTTCGTGGCGGCTACAATCCGCACATCCACCTTCCTTGTTTTTACGCTCCCGATTCTCTCGAATTCCCTGTCCTGGAGAAACCTCAACAATTTTGCCTGGAGCTGCAAGGAAATTTCTCCGATTTCGTCGAGGAACAGCGTTCCTCCATCAGCCTCTTCCACTCGACCTTTCTTGGTTTCAGTCGCCCCGGTGAAAGCGCCTTTCTCATGACCAAACAACTCTGACTCAAGGAGATTTTCCGGAAGTGAAGCGCTGTTGATTTTGATGAATGGAAAACTGTTTCTGGAGCTGAATTCGTGAATGATTTGGGCAACCAGGGTTTTCCCGGTTCCAGATTCCCCCAGAAGGAGAACCGTGGCCTTTGTCGGGGCAACCTTTTGGATTAACTGTTGGACTTCCAACATGGTCTCGCTCTTGGCAGTCGAAAAGAAATTTGACGCTTTCCATGAAATTTCTTCTTTCAGAAACATGTTGGCCTTGACGAGATTGATCTCGCGCTGCTTGGCTTGACGATTGAGGCTCACTATCTGCGCTATTAACGCCGACAGAATTGTCAGAAAACGTATGTCCTCCTCGAATGAAATCTCTTCATCAAACAAACGGTCAACACTAAGAACTCCGATTGCCGATCCGTGAAGTGTTATTGGAACCCCTACAAAAGTGATCCTGCCTTTCTGAATCTGACGGGCTCCGGTCTTGTTAAGAAAGAGAGGCTCCATGCTTATGTCCGGAACCACGAATGGCTCGCAATCAGAAAAAATTCGTCCCGTTACCCCCTCGTCCAACCTGTAAACCCCGCGCTCTTTTTCCTCTGTTCGTAATCCATGTGAAGCTGCTATAAACAATTGATCCGTTTCGGGGCTCATAAGGGTCACAGTGGCCCTCTTCATGGACAGATCTTCTGAAAGGATTTCCAGCACTCTCTCAAGAGTTTCATCGAGATTCAGCGCATGTCCGATTATCTGGCTGATGTCGTAAAGAACTTTTAGCTCAAGTTCATTGATTTTCGCTTTCATGTGTTTTAATTTCCGTCCATCTCTGAGCTGGATTGGCCTGTATTGCGGGGTGCTTATGCAAGCGATGAGCCAGCAGGTAAAAAGCGGTAATGGTCTGAAGTTATTATATAAAGGTGTTATAAATAAAAATAGTCTGAATTTCTCATTCATACAAAACGGTATCATGCCACACAAAAAGGTACCAACTTGTAATTATTTGATGTGGCTTCAATATAAGTCGCTCAACCGTGAGGATTGAATTCAAAATGCCTGTCATTAGGGATTACGGATTTAATGCTCTTGACATGACAGGATAGCGGTGTTCAAATCGACACTCTGAAGACTTCCATTTTTGGTGTTGCATGAAACTCCGAGAGCTTACCGAAGTATTAAAGGCAGATATCCTTGTAGAAAACCATGGACCCGATGAAGATATCCCTCTCGGGGGCGCGGCTGATCTGATGAGTGATGTTCTTGCGTTTGGAGCCGCCGGGATGGCCTTGCTGACGGGCCTAACCAATCCTCAGGTCGTTAGAACCGCCGAAATGGCCGGCATCAATGTGATAGTGCTTGTTCGTGATAAAAACGCTCCTCCTGAGACTATCGAACTAGCGCGTGAACTCGAAATCACTTTGATCAGGACTAGTTACACTATGTATGAGGCGTGTGGCAGACTTTTTAGCGCGGGTCTTCCAGGGCTCGGCGTGGTAAAAATTAGAAATGACTCATGGTGATATGACTGTCCAGGAAATAACCAAAGTTCAGGAACTCATCTACACCACACGTGTAGAGGACGTCATGGCCACGGATGTAATCATTGTTGATCCATCCATGACAGTCGCGGACGTCAGGGCCTTAATGAAGGAGAAGCACATCTCCGGGGCGCCCGTCGCGGAGAACCGGAAAATAGTGGGCATTGTGACCATGACGGACATCATACGGGCGATGGAAGAGGGGATGTTGTATGAACCCGTAACCACGGCCATGACAACCCAAGTCAAGACCGTCTTAAAAGATTCGGTCGTTGCGGAAGTCGCTAACAGCCTCGGCATCAAGGGGTTTAGCAGATTGCCGGTCGTGGATCACGACGGAATGCTTGTCGGTATTGTGACCACCGGCACACTGATAAAATCTCTTCTTCGGCAAATGGACAGGAGTTTCCAGAAAAACGAGGCTGAAAAACTTCACACCTACCGCGCTAGCCACATCTTCCAGGATATTGTGTCAGACGACACCAGCCTGCTGCTCAGGTTTGTAGTTGATGACAAGGATTTCTCCAACGCGGGGAAAGCTTCAAGCATGATCAAGAGGGCGTTGCAGCGCCTCGTGGTCAATCCACAGATAGTCAGGCGCGTTGCCGTCGCAGTGTACGAAGCGGAAATGAATTTAGTCATACATACGGATGTGGGTGGGGAAATTCTGGTCGATATTCGTAAGGATAAACTTAGCATTTCAGCGGTTGATCACGGTCCTGGCATAAAGGATCTGAAGCAGGTTTTGCAACCTGGATACTCTACAGCCCCTGAGTGGATTCGGGACATGGGGTTTGGGGCTGGAATGGGGCTGGCCAATATTAAAAGGGTTTCAGACATGATGAAGCTGATCTCTGAACCCGGCGGCGGCACCAGGTTGGATCTGGTCTTTAACCTCGATCATTCACAATAGTTAAAAAACGCGTCGAGAAAAATGTTGACTATGTCGATCCATTATTTTAAACTTCACACGTTACTAAGCGGACGGACTTAGGCGAAACAAATTCTTCCAAAATAGGCTCAATAATATTTCTGTAAACTCACGGGGGGCCGTGGCGAAATACGGAGAAGTCTGATGATAGAAAGTTACCTACCGGTGCTTGTAATTCTTCTGCTTTCAGCATTTATTGGCGCCGCAATCATAGTTCTTTCAACCGTTCTGGCTAAGAGAAACCCTACTCCTATCAAGCTTATGCCTTATGAATGCGGTATGGATCCGATCGGGGGGGCAAGGCAAAGATTCTCTGTCAAATTCTTCATCATCGGCATGCTGTTCATAGTGTTCGATATAGAATTGATCTTCCTGTTTCCGTGGGCAAAGATTTATGACAAGTTGATGTTTTTTGGCTTCATCGAAATGCTTGTTTTTGTCGTAGTGTTGCTCGCAGGCCTAATCTACGTATGGAAAAAAGGTGCTCTTCAATGGGAATAGAGAATCATCTGGACAACACCGTTCATGTAACCAATCTGGAGTGGTTTGTTAACTGGGCCCGTAAATCATCCATGTGGCCCCTTGGATTTGGTTTGGCATGCTGCGCTCTGGAAATGATTGCCGCCTTCGTAAGCAGATATGACCTGTCAAGATTCGGAATGGAGGTTGCCAGACCTTCCCCACGCCACGCAGACCTTATGATCGTTTCAGGAACAGCCTCAAAAAAGATGCTCCCAGCAGTGCTCAGGATCTACGAGCAGATGGCCGAACCCAAATGGGTTATAGCGATGGGCGCCTGCGCCTGTTCCGGCGGAATTTACAAGAACTATGCGGTAGTCCAGGGTATAGACAAATATCTTCCTGTGGACGTTTACATCCCCGGATGTCCTCCAAGGCCGGAAGCCTTGCTAGATGGCATTCTACAGTTACACGCAAAAGTTATGAGAGAACAATCCATTAAAAACCCGCAATTTCATGAAATCAAGGTGGTTGGTAAATGAATCCTGATGCCGTCAAGGAAAAACTAGCCTCCAGATTTGGTCCTGACACGATTGAAGTCGAAATGTTCAGGGACCAAGTGATAGTGAATGTTCCCTGTCAAAAAATAGTTAATATATGTCAATTTCTTAGGGATGACCCCGAGATGAAATTCGATTTCCTGTCCTTTGTGGGTGGTGTGGACAGGATGCCTGAATCCCCGAGGTTCGAACTGGTCTATCAGCTCTACTCAACCGGCTCTTCAGAACGTTTGAGAATCAAGACCAGAGCTACGCAGGACGAGGATGGGGCAGCGTCAATCGATTCGGTTTATTGTGTGTGGCCCTCAGCAGATTGGCATGAACGTGAAACTGCTGAAATGTTTGGTATTGTTTTTAACAATCATCCAGACCCAAGAAATCTTTTGTTGCCCGACGAATGGACCATACATCCTCTGAGGAAGGATTTCCCTCTTATGGGTTCAGATCAGGACACGCCTGATTTATCAAAATAAAGGGTTGTGTGAGGAATCTGCCAGCTATGTCGCAAGTTACCAGTAAAATTCCTGAAGTAAAAAGCGAACTGATGGAACTTAACCTCGGTCCGCACCATCCTAGCACCCACGGGGTTTTTAGAGCTGTTGTCGAGCTGGATGGTGAGATTGTAGTTAATGTTATCCCATATCTGGGGTATTTGCACAGAGGTTTTGAAAAGACCTGCGAAAACAAGAAATATCATCAGGTCATTCCGCTTACCGAACGCTGCGATTATATGGGCGCATCTTCAAACTCACTGGTCTACTCGATGTGCGTGGAAAAGCTTCTCGACGTGACCATCCCCGAGAGAGCCCAGGTTATCAGGGTTATAATGGCGGAGTTATCCAGAATATTCAGCCACTTGTTCTGGCTCGGAACACACGGTCACGATGTTGGCGCCATGACACCGCTTTTTTACATGCTTCGTGAGCGAGAAGAGATCATGAACCTCTTTGAACTCACATCCGGTGGCCGACTCATGCCCAACTATATCCGCATTGGAGGACTGGCGCAGGATCTGGAAGAAGGGTTTGTTGACAGGCTTAAGGCATTCTGTGACCACTTCGACCGACGTGTTGATGAATATGAGACTCTCCTGACCAAGAACATAATTTATATCGATAGAACCAAAAATGTTGGCTTCCTGTCACTCGAGGACGCTATCGCTTTGGGCGCTTCAGGTCCAATGGTACGGGCAAGCGGTCTTAAATGGGATATTCGAAAATCCAGCCCCTATTGTGGTTACGAAAACTACGATTTTGATGTTCCGGTTCAGTATGGATGTGACATTTATTCGCGCTATCTGGTACGTGTGCAGGAAATGCGTGAAAGCAACAGGATATTGAAGCAAGCGCTGACGAGAATACCTGAGGGACCGATTCGCGCCAAAGAGTGCGGGAAGATATTCCCGGATCAGCAGGACATCTATACCAAGATGGAAGCGCTTATTCACCACTTCATGCTGGTTATACAGGGTGTGGCTCTGCCAAAGGGGGAATACTATCAGTGTATCGAATCGCCGCGCGGTGAACTGGGATGCTACATCATAAGTGATGGCACATCAAATCCGTTTAGGCTTAAATGGCGGGCCCCGGCTTTTGTCAACCTTCAGACCCTTGCTCCAATGTCCAGGGGATGTCTATTTGCCGACCTCATTGCGATACTTTCCAGCGTAGATATCGTCTTGGCCGAAGTTGACAGATAATAACAGGAGCTTATTCTTGCACCATGAAGTTAAGTGAAATTGCTGACTCATTGAACTTTGAAGTCAAGACTTGCCAGACCGAACTGGAAAGGGAAGTTGCGGGCGGATACGCCAGTGATTTGCTTAGCGATGTAATCGCCAACGCCAGGGAAGGTGATGTATGGATCACCCTGCAGATACATCAGAACATAGTAGCTGTTGCGTTTCTAAACAATTTGGCCGGAATAATCATCGTCGGTGGGCGAAATCCGGACGCCGATACTCTAAGTAAGGCCGAAGAACAGGGCGTTGTGATAATGGTGAGTGAACTGCCTACTTACGAAATAGTGGGCCGACTATATGGCATGGGGGTCAGAAGAACCTCATAAACTGTCCCCTTTAATATGGATGGCGGGTCGTTGCGCTGGCTTGGGCAATTTTCTGAAAGCTGACTGACAAGGGGAAAAAACGTAAAGCTCGGCACTTACAAGCTAGATTTGCATATACACACGGTATTGTCACCGTGTACCGAAATAGCTGAAATGACCCCGAGGGCTATTGTGGATAGGGCGCTACGCCAGGGTCTTGACGCTATATCCATCTGTGACCACAACTCGGCGAGAAATGCCGGAGCCTGTATCCGGGCAGCCAGAGGCAGTAAGTTACTGGTAATTCCCGGGCTGGAAATCACAACCTCAGAAGAGGTTCATATCTTGGGATTGTTCGATAATCCCGAGGATGCCGATAGCGCCCAAGACGAGATATACGCGAGACTTTACGGTCTCAATGACGAAAACGCTATTGGCGTGCAGGCAGTCGTTAACGAGTTTGATGAAGTAGAAGATATTGATGATCGTCTGCTGATTGGCGCAACCACCCTGAGCTCAGAAAGGGTTATTAAACTCATTCATTCCCTTGGTGGGCTGGCTGTCGCCTCACATGTCGATCGATCGGGATTTGGAATTTTTAGCCAACTGGGGTTTATTCCTCCTGGATTGGAACTGGATGCGTTGGAGGTTTCCCCGAGAACCGGTTTTGATGAGGTCAGACTGAAGTACAGGCAGGCTAAAGGTTATCCACTGATAACATCTTCTGACGCTCATTACCTGGATGACATCGGCGCCGGATACACCGAAGCGCTTCTGGAAAAAGTCAGTTTTGAAGAGATTGCATTAGCGTTAAGGGGTGAATCGAACAGACGAATTTTAAGGCAGGTAAGAAAAGACTCCTGATCAGTTGTTTTGTTCACCGGGCTACTCTCCGGTCGGTCGGAAAGGCTTCACTCCGCAGCAGCGCGGCATGGTGTTGCCGTGAATAGAGATGGAAGATATTTCACTGCATATACTCGATGTTGCGGAAAATGGAATCATGGCTGGCGCTGATTTAATAAGGATCAGCGTAGAAGAAAATAGCGCCGGAGATAGACTGACGGTCGCTATTGAGGACAATGGACGAGGCATGTCGCCTGAATTTCTGAAAAGTGTTATGGACCCATTTGTGACCACCAGAAAGACCCGTAAGGTCGGTCTGGGACTTTCATTGTTCCAGCAGTCAGTTCAGGAGGCTGAGGGTGAGATGAACATTACATCCAGGCCAGGTGTGGGAACCACACTCAATGCCACGATGAAAAGGTCTCACATCGACAGAAAACCCATGGGTGACCTGGCCGGGACCATGCTTTGTCTCATAGAAGGTAACGCCGATATAGATTTTGTTTTCGATTACAGTGTTGATGACAGGAGCTACTGTCTTGACACCCGAGAGATCAGATGTGTCATTGAAGACATCC
>CAITZA010000459.1 GCA_903896745.1 uncultured Desulfomonile sp.
GGGCAAAACCGTATTCAACATAACCAATGGAACCGTGCGTAATCCTGATTCTACCGGCTACCCCCTCGTTTCCGTTAGCCACCATGGAATTTGACGGCCAAGCCATAAGCTTGGTCGCCTTTAGATTATATGATCCATTACTTGCGCCTACGGCCGCTAAATGGTTCGTGAAAGCAAAGGTAGTTCCGCTGGAGTCATGACGCACAACCGGAATGATTTCCCATGGAGGCAAATTCAGACCGGGATTTAATTGCTGTATGCGCTCATCGTTCCAGCGTTTTATTTTTCCCATGAAGATGTCCAAGTAGACGGATCTGGACAATTTTAGATCCCCTTTAAGGCCCGGCAGGTTATATGCTAGGACAATGACACCTGCGGTAGCAGGAATGAGCTTGACACCCCGATCGACCATTTTAATTTCCGCATCACTCATGGCTGCGTCACTGGCGCCAAAATCAACCTCCCCAGCAGTAAAACGTCTCACGCCTTCACCACTGCCTACAGCTACATATGAAATTTTAAGGTCCGGAGCGATGGTGGAGTAATTCTCAATCCACTTTGCGTAGAGTGGGGCCGGAAAAGTAGCCCCCGCGCCAGAAATGCTCACCGCAGGCTTCTTAGGGAGAGCGGGCTCCTTAATACAGGCGCCAAGAAGACCGCTGCAGCATGCAATGGTAGCTATGAGGACTATTTTAAAGACATTCATCGATTTTTCCTCGCCTTTTAGCTAAATTCCCCTCTGACGTATTCTTTTGTTAATTGTTCCCTGGGAGCTTCGAATATCTGCTTCGTAATTCCGTACTCTACCAGGTATCCAGTCCGTCCTCCCTTGGATATGTCTACTGCCAGGAAAGCGCACTTATCGGCGACCCGCATGGCCTGCTGCATGTTGTGGGTAACAATGGCGATCGTGTATTTTTCTTTCAGTTCAAGCATGAGTTGTTCAATTGTACGGGTAGCGATAGGATCAAGAGCTGAGCAAGGCTCATCCATGAGGAGCACTGACGGCTCCGAGGCGATTGCCCGGGCGATACATAGGCGTTGTTGCTGACCTCCGGATAATGACAAACCATTATTCTTGAGTTTGTCTTTGACCTCATTCCACAAACCGGCGCGTACCAGCGCCTTTTCAACACTTTCATCCATTGAACCCTTAAAACGGTTCAAACGAAGGCCAAAGGCGACATTTTCATAAATGCTCATTGAGAAAGGATTCGGTTGCTGAAAAACCATTCCAATGTGTCTCCGGACCGCAACAGGGTCTACATCGGAGGCGTAGATGTCCTGGCCCTGAAAAAGCACGTGACCTTTGAAACGAAAAGTTCTAATTAAATCGTTCATTCGGTTAAGACTGCGCAAAACCGTGCTCTTACCGCAACCGGATGGACCGATGAAACCTGTTATTTCGTTGGGCTCAATAGGTATCGAGGAATCACGAACCGCAAGGAAATCACCGTAATAGAGTTCATCAATTTTACAGTCAATAGCTGGATTGGTTTTTGTCAATCGATCTCCAAAACCAACTGTGTTCATTTCTGCAACGGCAGACATATTCATTCTCCTAAAATTTTCTGGCGCTAATTGCCCGACTAACCAAGTTAAGAATCAGGACTATGAAAACAAGGACTAGAGAAGCGGCCCAAGCCAGTTCTATCTGATTTTCAAAAGGCATTCCCGAAAAGTTATAGATGAGGACTGCTAGTGAAGCAGTAGGCTGCATCAACTGGACAGATCCGTGTTGAACAAGCCAAAAATTGCTGAATAAGGCTGTAAACAATAGCGGTGCGGTTTCTCCGGCTGCTCTTGCTACAGCTAATATAACTCCCGTAATCATTCCTGGCATGGCTGTTGGAAGCACTACCTTCCAGACCACCTGACTCTGAGTGCAACCCATGCCTACTGCAGCGTCCTTCATGATTCGAGGGACCATTTTCATGGATTCTTCCGCTGTAAGGATTACTGTAGGGAGCATTAGCAGGGCAAGAGCAATACCACCCGCCGGGGCTGAGTAAGTACC
>CAITZA010000460.1 GCA_903896745.1 uncultured Desulfomonile sp.
GAGATCCCCACTTATTCCCTCTGAACTCAGGTTCAGTAAATAGTTTCCAATAAAGATCCGCTGTGGCTTTTTCTTTTTCAGTCAAAGGAGCATCTTGGGGAGGAAGCAATGCCTGCCTGTGTTTTTCGATATTTACCAGTTTTTCTGTATTAATTTCTCCGAACAAAAATAAAATCGCCTTTACTTTTTGGGTTGCCCAGTCCCAATGCCACAGAGGCTCCGAACTTTCTAATCCCTCCTGTCGTCCTTGAGTCTTGCCGCAAAGATAACTGGGAAACAATAAATTGCCCGGCAACGCCAAAGGGCCCCATTCCCTTGCGAAAGCAAGCACTTCTTCTCCGAATTTTGTGCCCGATTTTTCTTTCACTAACCGAATAAACCTATCCAACATTTTCGGCGAATGAGATGGGGACCATCTTGCTTTAATTTTATTGCGGTCAACAGGTTGAGGTAGTTTTCCCAATATCGTCCCAGGCGTTGATTCCGCAAGACGTTTCACTTCTGCGCTAATAGCCTCAGAATCATATTCGCTACAGAACCAGGTGCTCTCCTTCCAATAGAGCATTTCTCCTTCTAGTTTTACTTCTGCTGGAATCCTCCAGGCATCCTTTTTAATTGCTTCCATTAGGCCTCCAACTTTTACCCTTCAGAAATGTCACGCTGCTGTCACGCTGCATGAAACAACTGTTCCGAACTTATTTCGTCTTCAGGTCTGTAACGAAATATTACCGGAGGTTGCTAATGCCAACAAATCAACAGAAATCAAGAATGCTTCGCTTCTTGGACCTAAAGGAGCGGATTGGCGGGTTAAACCCGGTTACGCTGTGGCGCTGGGAACGAGAAGGCATATTCCCCAAGCGAATCAAAATTGGCCGCCGATCAGTCGCATGGCTAGAAAGTGAAGTCGAGGAATGGTTTGCCAGCCGGGAAAAATCAAGAACAGGCCCGACGTCGACTCAGCCAAGGACAGGCAAGCTATGAAATTCCTCATAGGGCATAATAAGCAGAATTATTACTCCATACTGGCAGGGATTCCTGCCCCTGGTGTTGGGCGGAATTGCCACACATACCTCCTCAGAGTAGCAAATGCCGGAATCCATGCTGGGATCAGCCCAAACCAAATATTTGCAGATATCCGTAAGTCAATCCCTCCAGGAAAGAGAAACGTTTCCGACCAAGAAATCTGGGATGCGATAAATAAGGCTGCCAATAGACCTTATGATCGGACTAGGCTCCAACCAATAAAACATTCCCATAAGCCCCGCGTTGACGCTGAAAAATTTAGGTCCGCTTTGTTGGATCAAAGGGAAAAGATAACAGAGGAGATGATTCGGGAAGTCTCACCCATACCCATACCCGGTAATCCAAAAGACCATGCGCCCTTGTTCATTGAATCAGTATTCAGACCTCAAGAGTATTTGTTTGCTGGCTATAGGGACTGTACCAAGGTTTACTTGGCGGAAGAAGTTGCCAATAACTTGAAACAGTACCCGGACAACATTCCACCTCACGTTGTTCTGAATCCCTTTACCGGAGGACAAGGGCTTACCAAGTCAGGAACACCCTCCTTTCTCTCAGATAGCTGTATCTCTAATAGACGTAATGTCATAGCCGAATCGGACCTGGATTCTATTGAAAACCAATTTTGCATTTTGGCAAGGTTGAACCTGCCCATTGTCGCCCTAGTCCATTCCGGAAGTAAATCCATTCACGCATGTATTCGTGTGGATTGTCCAGACGAAGAAAGCTGGAAACGAGACATTAGGGCTCGATTATATGGCGACTTTTTGATACCCCTCGGATTTGATGCCGCCTGCTGCAACCCATC
>CAITZA010000461.1 GCA_903896745.1 uncultured Desulfomonile sp.
ATTGCTTGTGCGTTTCCTGATGCCTCGTTTTGCTATCCCCAGTCTTGCAGCAATTCTGATTGCCGGAGGTATCAGTGGTACAATGACCTCCAAAATGACTGTAAAGCAACAGGCATTGGAAAGATACATATCTGCAGTGGCACCGAATTCCGTACGATGATAATATGAGTCACCGAGTATCAATCCTCTTTACCATGATAGTGATCGGCGTTTTGGTGTTTTTTTCAGGACAGTTTCTTGTTACATATTGCTGTACGGCAACATCCAGGCATTCCACAGATGATCTGGAATGGTTTCGCCTGGAATTTAAACTGAGTGACGTCGAACTGGCAAACATACGTCAACTTCATGAAGGCTATCTACCCAAATGCCGTGATTTTTGCGCAAAAATAGATGCAAAAAAGACAGAATTGAAGAAGCTGCTAAGTTCCAATACCGAGCCATCTTTCATCATCGAGCAAAAACTGATTGAAATCGCCACGCTACGCGCTCGATGTCAAGCCGCCATGATCCAACATTTTCGAGAGGTCAGCCAGGTCATGCCCCCAGCACAAGGAAACCGTTACCTTATTGAGATGCAAAGACTTACTTTGGGATTTCATGAGGGGATCGAACGTTCCATGTCTTCAACCTCTGCATCTCAGCATGGACACAATTGACTCGGATACATTAGACAGAATGGACATGGCCAGCTTAAAGCGCGGGCATGCCGCCGCTCTCAACTCGTTAATGGAACGGCATGCTTCTTCAGTTTATTATTTTCTATTCCGTATGTTAAGCAATGAAGAAGATGCCAATGACATTGCACAGGAAACGTTTATTCGCGTTTATCAGTCCTGCCAAAGCTTCGATACTTCACAAAAACTTACCACCTGGCTCTTCACCATCGCCGCCAACCTGGCTCGTAACCATATCCGTTGGCGGACCCGCCACTCAAATGTGTCCTTAGACAAGGAAGGTGAATCCGACGAACAAAGCCTTTTGGAAACGCTACCCTCTTCCATGGCAACACCTCATCAAGAAGCCGTGTCTGCAGAACGTGTTGCTGCTGTGCGTTCAGCAGTGCAATCATTGCCTGAGGAAATGCGAGAAGCCATTATGCTATGCGAATGGGAAGATTTGGCAGTGGCTGAGGCAGCGACCGTGCTGAATACCACTCCAAAAGCCGTTGAATCCCGCCTCTATCGCGCCCGAAAGCTGCTCAGTGAAAAACTAAAACGATGGTTGTGACTTGTGTGAAATAGAATAAACAACCCCGTCCAAAGGGCGGGGTTTTAATTTTGACCCCTAGAAGGGGTCATGGCCCAGCCCCCAAAGGAGGCTGGGCTTACTCCGCGCTGTCCCTTTTTATCTTATTTTCCGAACCGTAACTCTTCTTGTTTAAGTTCCTGTTCCTCTTGATATTTTACATACTTACGTATCTTTTCTTCATCCAACCCCACCGTGCCAACACAGTATCCCGGAGCCCAAAAATGATTTCCCCAATATTTCATTCTTCTCAAATCTCGAAATACAGTGAACAGCCTCAATGCAGTCTTCCCTTTAACTCGTCCCATATATTCCGATACACTCAGTTTCGGCGGTATTAATGCGATCATGTGTATGTGATCGACTTGAATATTCAATTCCATCACTTCACTTGTCATCTGAACGCTCTGGCTGCGTATACAACTTTCTACTTCCTCTTTTATCTTCCCATGCATGATCCGATATCTATACTTCGGACACCAGACTATGTGGTACTCACACCACCAGATGGTGTGAGTTAGCTTTTTGAATCTGCTCATGTTTTTGCCTTTCTTGTCGTTGTGGGACAACGCAAGCCTTGGCTTTATATGGGCAGATTCTTTTGGCCTAGCCTATTTTTCTAACCCCGCCCAGAGGACGGGGTTTTCCAGAATCATGAATAAATAAAC
>CAITZA010000462.1 GCA_903896745.1 uncultured Desulfomonile sp.
AGTGATCGAGGGCTGGTATCGGGAGTGTTTGAAAGTGCGACTCTCTGGCCTGATCATGAAGTGGGAATATATCATAGGCGTGGAAGTATCTTCGTGGAGCGTCAGGAAAATGAGGACACGCTGGGGGTCCTGTATGGTAAGCGCCCGAAAGGTTTGCTTCAACTTGCAATTGGCGCGGAAGCCATTGTATTGTATCGAATTTATTGTGGCCCATGAACTGACACACCTGATAGAGCGCGGTCACAATGAACGTTTTTATACGCTTATGGATCGTTTCATGCCTGAGTGGAGGCACTGCAGGGATGAATTGAACGGCAGGGTTGTCTCATGAGGCAAGTGAATCTCAATTAAACTGGAGGAATGATGAACAGGCTATTAATCTTGCTTCCTGCAATAGTAATGATGATGAACAACCTGTGTCTGGCGGCTGATAAGCCTGCCCAGGACGCTTCGGCTTCCACCCCCATTGTGGCGCTTATTGAAATGGCGGAGAAGGGTAACAAGAATGCTCAGTATGATGTTGGGGTAATATATTTGTATGGCAGGGGCGTCCCAAAGGATGAAAACAAGGCCTTCGAATGGTTCAACAAGGCTGCCGCAAGCGGATACAGCGCTGCTGAATATGCTGTCGGACGGATGTATTATTACGGACACGGCATAGCCCAAAGCGGCAAACTTGCCCAGGAGTGGTTCCGCAAGGCGGCTGAAAAGGGGAACGCCGACGCACAGTTTGCCTTAGGGGTTATGTTTCAGTTTGGGAAAGATGTGGAGAAAAACCTTGAGGCGGCCGCCAAATGGTATCGGTCGGCTGCTGAATCGGGTCTGGCTGCGGCTCAGTACGCGCTCGGAGCAATGTATAGCCTCGGGCAGGGTGTTGAAAAGGACCTGGCCAAGGGGATTGAATGGCTGAAAAAGTCCAGCGCACAAAAATATGAACCTGCTGCACGGACTTTACTAATAATTGAATCCAGTGACCCGAATCTCGAAATAACAATTAGAGATGACCAGACAAAACTGTCGGACTCCCTGTAAATAAAACGGACGCAGAGGTATCTGTTCCTGCGGTGGCGCGGAAAATGACACGGGAAGAACTTGAAAAAATCATTCTTGATTTCATGGACTCTTTGAACACTGCGACCCTTGCCTGCAGCAGTGAGGATGAACCCTGGTCTGCGCCCGTCTATTATGCCAGGCAGGGTTTTGATCTCATCTTTTTTTCTTCCAGAAAATCAAGACATTCCGGACTTTTTCAGGCGAACCCGCGCGCAGCGGCGTCCATATACGGTCTTTACCAGAGCTGGCAGGATATCAGGGGCCTGCAGATGAGTGGTCGTGTTGAGGCTTTGACGAGCCTGCCGGCAATTGCCCGCGGAGCAAACACCTACTTCAGACGATTCCCTTTTGCGCGTGATTTCTTTTCCAAGTCGGGTTTCCTGTCGGACGCCCTCGCCAAAACAACCCGAATCGCATTGTACTCCTTTCGGACATCCAGTGTGCATTACCTCGACAATTCAGTCGGATTCGGAATCAGATGGAAGCTCGATATTCAGGAAGGCCGCCCGATAGGCTCGCCGGAACATTCCTGAAAACCCCGCAAAAAAGTTTCGTTTTGACGTGATTCAGCGTAAAACCGGAGATAATAAGGGGCGGCGGCCGTTTGGGGCAGGAATAATCCTGCCAGAAATTTGTAGATAATAGCCTGTATTGTCAAAACTCTAAAAAACGCTATAAAGCCTATCATTAGCGGACGCTGTAACGAACTACCGAGTCCTTTTCCGAAATCCATTTCCTCTCGGCCCCTGAAAAGTATTTGAACGTCATGGTAATCTGATCGCCATCAACCTCGCACAGGTAATATCCGTAATTTGCATTGTTGAAATAGACGGTTTTGGCACGATCAATAATTTTGGGTTTGCCGGTTGTCAGGGGCGCTCCAGCGCTGCCGGAAATAATTTGCCACATGTCCGGTTTGCCTTCCCGTTTCATGACGTTTACAGCCGTGTAATGCTGGTGACCCGTAAGGTAGACACGGCATCCGCTTCGTTCAAGGCTTTCCCAAAATTTGTCCCGCAGTTCTGGATAATTGAACAATGATTTGTCATTCCGGGTTCTTATTGCTGGCCACGCGGGAGCGTGGCCGAACACGAACACGTGCGGCCCCGTCTTTTCAGTCTGAAGCGTATGATCGAGCCAGACTAGGTTGATCGATGGATCATAGCGCTGCATGACATACTGATCCACCGCCACGAACAGAACATCCCTATATTTTACGAAGTAGTTCAGTCCCTTCTGAGAGTTGATCTGACCGGTTTCAACAGGTGGTGGAGGCGGACCGTTCTGGGGCATCCCGTCTCCGAAGGCGCCCATCCAGTCCTGCAATACTGATTTGGCTGTCGTTCCGGTTTTCTTGTGGTAAACCTCGTGGTTGCCTCGAACCACATAAACCGGAGCATGCGACTCACTTTTCTGCCGGTATGCCTCATAAACCGGTTTCATGACATTTTTCCATTCCTGGTAGGCTTCCGGATTGGACTGCGCTGTATCTTCGGAATACTGCCCACGAATAAGATCACCCGCAAAGAGAACCAGTTCGCATCTCGTGTCCTCATTCCGTATATCCCGCGCCAGTTCTTCGGCTATAAGGCTCAGGGCAGGTATATTAACCCCGTGCCGGGTTTCATGACGGGAACTCCTGGAATCCGCCAGAAATGCGAAACTCCAGGAACCATCCTTTGCAGGCGCCTCCAATGACTGAAAAATCAGAAGGCTCACTATAAACAAAATCATGAGGCGACGAACATTGAGGCGGTTGGAAAGTTTTACGGATGTCATCAGGATCTCCAAAATTCCTTTTGATTCAGAAATTCAGTGAGGCGTTGAATTCGATGAATTTTTGTTCGGACCAGACTCGGGCTCCCTGCCATGATTCATCGGTGTTCGGAACATAATTGCCATCCCCGTCCAGGCCGGCGGGATTAGTCATCCTGTGAGAGCCTTGCGTGCGGATTCTCATGAATTCTCCGGCTAGTCCGACAGTGAACCGGTTATTTACCTTGAGGTCCGTTGCAAGATTCAGTCTCCATGAAATCCCGTTAGTAATCTCATAAGTGTGCCGGGGCCCCGGCAATCGCAAGACATGATAATCCAAATTGTTTGCCGTCACATATCCGACGTCTCCCAACAAACGCACTGCCAGGATTGTCCCCATCATGTATGAAGACACGTTTCCCATATCAAGCTGCGCGCCGGTTACAGTCCCTCCATAATAATGCCTGTAGTCCTGCGTGAACTGTATAGCCTCCCCCTCGTCCATTCCGTTTCGTTCCGGATGGTAAAGTTCTTTCTGATACATGTCCGTGTAGGTGAATCTGAACTGTTGAGCCCTGTAACCAAGTATCCATCTTACGTTGGCAAGAACCGGCAGGTCGAAACCGACACTTGCGTCTATGGTCCAGCCTCTCGGATGAGCCTCAGCCTCGCTGAATGTAGTCATCTGGTTTGGCTGGCCTGGATCTTCCCAGTCACTATCCTGAGCCATCAGTCCGGAATATGTTAATAGCGTTGAAGCGCCTTCAAGGTTGACCTGCAGTCCACGGTACATAAAGCCGGCTTTTATTACGCCGTAGGTCTGTTCCCACGGCCATTCGAGCCTGCTGGCCGGATCAATTTCAGGCCATTCAGGAATAACGAATTCGTATGACGTAAAGCTGTTGATGTACCTGCGCAGGCCCAGGGACATGTAATAGTTGTTAATCGCTCCGCTCCCTGAATTCAATGCTGGATAGCCAACATTGGGCGGAAGGATTTGAGCCCGGGCTTCCGTGAAACAAAGCGCAACGAGCAGGACCAGGCCTACCATCAAGCATCGCTTGACCGACAACATCGTTTTCCTCCAAAATGTTCAGGCGC
>CAITZA010000463.1 GCA_903896745.1 uncultured Desulfomonile sp.
AAGAACACCCCTCCAAGGTCTGAAACGACCTTGTCTTTTTGTCCCTTTGACCTGAATTCAGATAGTTGGTTTGGGTCACTTCATGAGCCATTTTAGGGTTTTTCATACCATGAGACCGCTTGCGCCGGCAACCAGACTTCATGATATGTAAAAATCAAGGACCTTCCCTACAGTCAGTCCCTCTTCATTTATAGAGGTTAGGCTGCAAGTTTCTTATTCTGCTCTTTGAGGATAAGTTTTTCTTCTTCGATGGTCTCAATAGGCCTTTTGCCCATGTTTCGATAGCCACGATGGGGCCGCTCATAATTGTAGTAATGAAGCCAGTTATCCAAGTCCACCTGGAGCTCTTCGATGGATGGGTAGAATTTGCTGCGGAATGTCTCTCTGAAGAACTCATCCAGGGCGGTCCTGTTGAATCTTTCTACAAAACCATTTGTGCGTGGCCTGGCCACTTGGGTTCTCCTATGCTCAATATCATTAAACTCCAGGAAGATCTGATAGGGATGGATCATCGGCCTCCCGCAGTATTCCCGGCCATTGTCAGTCAATAGGCGTTCCACCTTCAAATCATGAGCTTCATAAAAAGGCAGCACTCGATCATAGAGGACATCCACAGCGGTCTCAGGAAGCTTCGAAGCGTATAACTTGCCAAAGGCAAAAGAACCGTAGGTATCCACGACGGCCTGAAGATAGATCCGCCCTATGCCCTTCAGGGTGCCTACCAGGAAGGTATCCTGGCACAACAGATAGCCGGGGTAAGAGCTCTCGACCCTTCTCTCACGGAAGCAGGGATTGGCTTTCTCCAGGAGCTTGATCTGTTCTTCTGTAAGCTCTACATCCTGGCCGTTCTTTACCTCCTCAAGGCGCAGGAGGCGCTTGTAGCGGGTCTCTAAATTGTCCTTGAGCCAGATATTACGAACCGTGCTGGGGCTTACGCTCACACTGTGCAGACGCAGGTGGTCCGAGATCCGCATCGGTCCCCAGGCCGGATGATCGAGTGAGAGTGCAATGACCTTCTCTTTGATTTCAGGAGGGGTCTCAGTGGGAAACGACTTGGGGATTGGAAGCCGGTCAACGAGCCCATCCAGACCCTGTTCTTGGAAGGCCCGTTTGTATTCGTAAAACTGGCTCCGGGATACGCCGTGGCGCCGGCAGGCCTCCGAGACGTTGCGCAATCTTTCAGCAACCTGTAGCAATGTGAGTCTTTTGTGTGCTAATTTCTTTTCGGCAGTCATGTCATTCTCCTTTCGGTTGGTGGTTTTGTAGTGAAACTCACTTTAACCGAAGAGGTGACTGACTGCCACTCTCAACTCAAAAACTGTTCGGTAAGATCTTAACTTTTACATATGATAGATCGATACCTGCAACCTGCAGATGGCGGAGGACGTTTTCGTATGCAGCCTTGCAAACTTGACGGTTCTGCGAATAATCCTCAATGTAGATACGCGCCACCCAAAGTACTCCCTTTTCTGTGAATCGCATCAATGTGATTTTGAAAGCAGGTTTTTCCATAACGCCCGGTGTGCATTTCATGGCGGCAGTAAGAATCCTTTTCACTCTTTCCGGAGGAACAGAGTGGCTTAGGTAAACCTGAATGTCTGTGCGGTAATGCCGATGGGGTATACTGAAGTTAACGAACTTCATCCGGGCCATCTCGCTGTTTGGAATTATAAGAGTCTCTTCGGCCTTGGTCAAAAGCCTGGTTGCGCGCCAGTTAATTTCCACAACTTTAGCGGTTAGATAGCCCAGCGGTCTGGTACGCATTTCTATTTCCAGCCAATCGCCGATATTGTAGGCTCTTTCCAGACTGAGAGCCGCTCCGGAAAACACATCGGATATCATTCTGGTGACGGCCAGACCGACAATAGCAGCCATGACACTTGAACTTGCAATTAGCCCAGTAAGCGGTGCTTGGAACACATAAGATAGTGATAACATTAGAATGAC
>CAITZA010000464.1 GCA_903896745.1 uncultured Desulfomonile sp.
CGGGCCTGCCATAAATGTGCTTGCGATAATTCTCAGCGCACGCATATTGGGTTTGGACATTGGCATAGCCAGGGCTGTTGGCGCCGTTGCCTTCAGTGTAATAATCGGTTTATTGATGCGCCTGATATTCCGGAAGGAAGAGGAGGAGCGGACCCAGGAAACACTTGCCTCCATGGGAGAATTGTCTGCTGAAGGGCGTCCCTTGTGGCAAACGATAATTTTCTTCGCCGTGATGGTAGGAATACTTGTGTTCGCTAACTGGGGAAAGCCAGATATAGAGACTGGAATATGGTTCTCCATCTATTCCTCAAAATGGATTGTTACATCGGCGCTGGGACTTGCATTCGCTGCGGTCTTAGCCCTTTGGTATGAATTCTCCCCAGTGAAGATTGTAATTTCGGTGATAGCCGTAGCCATCTCAGCATGGTTTTTCCCTGAAGATCATCTCGTACCTTTCACCGTAGGGTTTGTAGCCATTTCAATGATCGCCTCGTCATCCGAAGGAGAACCTCAGGACTGGTTCAGTGAATCGTGGGGGTTTGCAAAACAGATTCTGCCGCTGCTATTGTTTGGGGTGCTCATAGCGGGATTATTGCTGGGTAGGCCGGACAAGGAGGGGCTAATTCCTAATGCTTGGATAGCATGGGCGCTGGGAGGAAATTCAATCGGGGCCAATGCCCTTGCAGCAGTGGCAGGGGCGTTCATGTATTTCGCAACGCTGACCGAAGTCCCCATAGTTCAGGGACTGATAGGAAGCGGTATGGGTAAGGGCCCGGCTTTGGCCCTGTTACTGGCTGGTCCGGCTCTGTCTTTACCGAGTATGCTCGTTATCAACAGTGTAATGGGGTTCCGGAAGACATTTGTCTTCGTCACCCTGGTTTGCATACTCTCCACAGTAGCTGGCGTAATGTTTGGGGCAATCGTTGACTGAAAACTCATCCACCACAAGTGTTTTATAGCTGACAAAAAAGATATCCGGAGGACAAAGTGAAGGTTGAAATTCTAGGAATCGGATGCGCTAAATGCCATAAGCTGTTTGAGCTTACCAATGAAGTTGCAAAGAAAAACGGTATCGACGCTGAAATATTAAAAGTAGAAGACATAAAGGTATTTGCCAATTATGGTGTTTTCATGACCCCTGCTCTTGTGGTTAACGGCGAGGTAAAAATAGCCGGGAAAATGCCAAGAGAGTCGGAAATACTCAATTGGATAAAGGGTTGATCCTTATCCACAGTGTATCCAATGCCGCATAAATGACGATTCAAAATCATGAAAGGGCGCTCTCGATGTACTGGGCAAAAGCGATCGCGGATTCTGTGGAGGAGGCTACGTCATACTGGCCTCCAGTTTACTTGTATTAATTTTCAGGTCACTGGACAGGAACTTGCCGGATACTTGGGATTTTTTTAAGAGCCAAACATTGTCATGGTCGATTCCCGACGACCTGACGAGTTCAAGGGTGGAAAAATGAGTTTCGCATCCGAGAAGATAGGCAGAATCCCGGGCGCCATCAACATAGTGTTCCCGAAAATCCTCGTCGGAGAGAAGTATAAGGAGTTCAAATCTGGGCAAGATATAGTTGATGTCCTGAATTCGGCCGGCATAAACAAGAATACCAACGCTTTCTTCTCGTGCGTTAGCGGATGCTTTGGGACGGTAATGTATTTTGGCGCGCGATTAATGGATTATCCCAATGTTGCGGTTTATGACGGCGGATGGATTGAATGGAGCCGTAGGTCTTATCCCGTAGAGACATCTGAAGGAATAAAGACGGATCCTACTCCGGATGAAAAAAAGGACAAACCAAAAGTTAGTCCGCCAAAACCGCCCCAGCGTGGGTGCTGAGACTTGACAAGGATTGAATACCGCTGACATACCAACACCATACACTATCAAGAGAACAAGACAGTTATTTGTGTTAGCTCAATAAACAAAACGGAGGTTGCTCATAGTATGAAAAGACTTTCACTTTATTTCTCCCTGGGATTGGTCTTGGCGTTCCTCGTTTCACCAAATCACTCGACCGGGTCAGAACCAAAGATCAATCTGCAGGCCCTGCTAGGCAAAAAAGTCCCTATACTGCTTGAGTTTGGTCGTGGATGGTGTATCCCCTGCAAATATATGAAACCGATTCTGGACGATATGTCGTCAGCTTATGCGGGCAAGGCGCTTGTGATGACAGTCGATATGGATGCCAACAAAGATTTGGCGCGTGATTTCCGGATTAGAATGATGCCCACTCAGGTATTTCTGACCCCTGACGGCAAGGAGTTTTTCAGGAATGAGGGCACGCTCGAAAGAGAAGGCATAATGCAGGTTTTTCTGAAAATGGGGGTGGTCTCTTCAGCGAGTCAGGGCGCCGTTCCCATGCAGCAACAGTCTCCCATGCCCCAGGCCCCGGCACGGACACCTGCTACAAGGTAAAATGGACGCTCTGGTAATGGCCGCAACTTTCATCCTTTGCGTTCAGTCTTTCACTAACGTTAGGAATTCAAACATGGAGACAGTTGATGGAATCACTTTTTGAGATTGTACAGCAGTGGGTGTCGTCCGGCAGCATATGGTTGGCCGCTGGTGGATCATTCGTTGGCGGAGCGCTAACAGCCATGAATCCGTGTGTCCTGGTTATGGTCCCCTTACTAATCGGATTCATCGGTGGCATGGATGATGATATGACTGCCTGGAAATCCTTTCTTTATACCCTCGTCTTTATCCTTGGTTTTAGTGTTGAGTTGGCAGTTCTTTTTACGGTCGGCCTTGCCGCTGCGCCTTTTCTGCAATCGGAATACATGGTGTATGTTGTAGCCATAATCTGTGTTCTCCTGGGGCTTCATTTCATGGACGTTTTTCACATTCAGTTGCCCATTTCCCAGGACAAGATTCCAAAGTATTCAGGATTTCTTGGAGCGGCTCTATTCGGTTTCATGTTTGGTCTCGTCTCCTTGCCCTGCACAGGGCCGGCGCTACTGCTTATAGTTAGTGTTATCCCCGTGAAAGGCGCTTTGTTTGGCGGAATGATGATGCTCTTCTACGGAATAGGGCATTGCTTACTCATGCTGGCGGTAGGCACATCAGCTGGAGCCGCAAAAAGGCTCATTTCCTCAACAAGAATGCATTCGGTCAATAGTATCTTCAAAAAGGCGGCAGGGGCTCTTCTGACAGGTGTGGGTATTTATATTGCTGTTGGAGCTTTGATCCCAAGCCTTGGGATTGGGATCTA
>CAITZA010000465.1 GCA_903896745.1 uncultured Desulfomonile sp.
CCATGAGGATCGGTAAACACCCTGGAAGAAACATTGAGTATTTTCAGGTACTCACTTTGCATTGAGCTCAAACGGTTAGCAAGAAATCGCCGGTCATGAGTGCGAATCACCACCATGGACTTGAAAAAAGAGGTAATCATCAACGATGTGGGACTTGAGGTCGGTTTTTTGTCCCAACCCCGTACCGTAGATCCACTGGATTTAAGCGATAGTCTCATTGTGCGCTCCATTAAGCGCCAGACCATTAGAGACAATACCAGTATAAGGCCCAAAACCTCAATGCGGGCAGGAGTCTTGAGAAAAAGGCTGTTTACTATGGCCTGATCTTTGAGAAAGCCAAAGTTGCGCTCTACCATATCCTGCGCCTTGTATGAGGAAAGGATATCATACGAAGACATGGAATGCCTCGGAATGTTGGTCAACAGCACAAAACACCCGGCCTCGCGTTTGGATCTCGATATGGCGCTATCGTCCTGTTGAACATGGAGGGCTACTCGATAATCGATTCTAGTGGGTATACGATCGGCTTGTGCCTTAGGACGACCTTTGGGATAATGAGGGACTTCGTAAACCTCTCCGGAGAGAAAATGAAACTTACCCCTATGAAGTCGTTGTTAGGCGCTGTGAGCGTCAGCCTGACAGGCATATCCGATCTTCTCCTGTTCCTGAGCTATTCTGGTGAGATCATCCCTGTCCTGCTCTACCTCCCTTTCAAACTTCCGGACGCTTTTTTTATCAAGGGCGTCTGAATGAACTATCAGGGATCTATAGCCATTCTCTAAAGTTCTGTCGGAATGTCGCAAGTCTTTGTGTTTTCGTTCTTTCGATCAATGATCCACATGAGGGCCTGGCTCAGCCTGTCAATGAGTTGATCTTTCGTTTTGGCATAGAAACTACTGAACCACTCCGCCTTCATGATGTGCCAGAGACGTTCTATGGGGTTAAGATATGGAGAATAGGGAGGCAGATAGACAGGCGCAAATTTTCCCCAATCCAGTGATTTGCTCTTATGCCAGGAGGCATTCTCCAGGATAAGAAGGTTTCTTGGGTGTTCGAAGTAGAGATCTTTATCGGCATGATCCAGGAAGTTCTGGAAAACCTCCCTATCTGAATGACTGAACTCGAGGGCGTAAAATTCTCCTGTTCTTGGCAAAACGGCTCCAGTGACATTCATTCTGAGATGAGCCCTGCTGTAAGGCTGAAGTATCTTCTCTCCTTTTGTTGCAAACCTCTTCGCGGACGGGGGTCGCCTTCAATCCCACTCTCATCGAGAAACCAAAGGTCAATGTTCTGATCAGACATCCATTTTCTAATCAATCCAACAATAGCTTTTCTCTTTTCCTCGTCCTGACCATCCGGCCATGGTCGGGGTACTTTCAACCGAAAACCTTCTTCGTGGATCCATCTCATCAAAGTACTGTAGCCTGCCTCCAGTTTGCAGTGTTCCGTAAGATATCCATGAAATTTACGCCCCGTCCAATGAGTCTCGTTGACGAATTCTGGATGTAAGATCAATTCACTGTATTCCCGAGATTGTTCCGGTTCGATTTTGGGAGGACGCCCCGACCTGGGTCCCTCAGTGATCCCGTCGATACCCCGATCATTAAAGCGCCTTATCCAACGGGATACGGAATCCTCATTGACACCGAACAAAACTGCAACTTGCTCATGGGTAATAGCCATAGTTAAAGCCTTGATGGCCATGAGTCGGAGGTTTGTCCGCTGGATTGGGGCAGCCTTAGCGGCAGTCTGCAACTCAAGCAGAGAGCAGTTCTCACGATTAGGCATGTTTCTTGGACGAGACATGCCTGATACAAATCACAAATCAATAAAAAAGTCGCGCATTTTTTCGCGATTATTTTTGAGAAACGCTATAAAAGCTACGGAGTCATAATTACTGCGTTCCAGCTTGCGACTTGAAAAAACTCCAGTAGCGTATCCGTAAAAGAAAAGGGCCACGAGCATCTGGGGGTCATAAGGGTCCTGGGAAGGCCTTGAAAAGCAAGAGTAAAATCTCCCTATAACGATAAATATCAGCTCGTTCACAGAATACATGTCGGGTAAATTAGAGTCGGGTGCGATAAGTCCGACAAGTTCCTAGCCCCCAAACGAACTCGTTCAGAAGGATGTGGCGAGATAGACATTGGCGCAGGTCGGCCAGCCCAAGTTTACCCTCGTCGGTCTGTTTTTCTAGGTTGACGACGGTTTCATCACTCAGGATGCCTTTGAGCGCATTGCGAGCCACTACCGCTAAACGTGTGTTGCGTTGAGGTGTTTGCTGTCCAGGCTGCATGACCACACCAGCGGTTTCCAGCTCTACAAGGGCATGGCAGGTTTGGTCCTGGTTCATCGGTACTTAGATCAATATTCGAGGTGGATCTTCGCCGTCCATGAGCTTCTTCTGATCTATTTCCCCTCGCAAACGAATGAAGCTCCCCTCATATCTGAGAACGGTGGTATTCGAAAGGTTAAGTGTATGGACTGCGTCCTTGTAGACGAAATCATGATCATACCAAACCACGACGCCGTTATCGCAGATTTGTTTATCAATCATGTTTGCCAGGCGCTCAGAAAGAATATTCATAAATCAGGTTTCCTCTGAAGCGGTCTGGATTGTTGAAGGAAAAAGCTCTTGAAGGGCTGACATGAATTCATCAAGCTGTAACCCACTTCGCCAGTAGGGGCTTTCCATCAATCGGATCACGCCTAAGCGGTCAGTGGCGGAAAAGTATTCATACGCTATTCGCCTAGCCTCTATTACGTATGGTTGCTCTTCATATTCATCTCGCAATTCCAGGGCATATCTCCATTCAACCTCTGTAGTTGTAGCCAGGATGGTGTACATATCCAGAGCGTGGTAACGACCGAATTCCTTGTCGGCATCGTTGAAACGATCCCTGAAAGCGAATAGCTTCATCATAAGGAAGGTATAAGGGTGAGGTAGAAAGACCTCGCCATCCCATGGCTTGCCGGTGCTAAGATGACCGACCAGAGTTTCTGACAATAGCCCCTTCTCCAATGTCGTCGCTGCGTCAACTGGGTGTGCGTGAACACCTACTGAGGGGTTCGGCTTAGCGCGGCGGCCGTTCGTTTTTGCGCCTGTCCCCTGAAAAAGGGCTTGAGGGCCGGTAAGGATATCGATTTTTACGCTCCCTGCTTCTGAAGCGCCAGATCCAGGTTTGATAAACTGATAATTCTCTGCGCCACGGACCGGTTTATAGCCGAGCCTTTCAAGGGCATCTCCGAGAGGTTTCAGTTTTGCTGAATCGATAATTAGTTCAGGCCTCAAAAACAAGTCCAGGTCATTGGTAGAACGCGCTTCTGGCCATTCCTGTAAAAGGGTACGGGTCCCAAGTATTCGTACGTGAGCGTCCCTAAGAAAAATACCAAAGCCTCCACCAATGATTAGCTTGACATCGGATCCTTGCACTTCATAGAGCAGGTCGAGCAGGGCCGTTTGAAGATCGGGCATCGTGATCATTGCGGGGCCTTTTGAAGATTCGTCAGGATGTAGGATTTTATCTGTTGAGCGGTCTCACGGTCCCGCTTGTCGCCAGCCATCAACTCCAGGTATGACTGCACAGAGGAGGCCCACCAGAAGTCTTCTACCCTTCTGGAATCAAAATAAACCGTTTCATCCTCGGTTTCGATTAGTTCGAGATTCGGGAAACGATCTGATTGACTTCCATTCAGCCGATCCAGCAGCGTTTCCAGGCGGGGACAGTAGACGGACAACAGTTCTCCCCTCTGCATAACCGCAAATTGTGATACGGAGGATGTTCCTGTAGACACAATTGGCAGCTCTAGTTCCTTCGATTGCTTTAGAAGTAATTTGTTGATTGTTTCTGGCGTCTCCGCAATTCTGATACGAACTTGATTATTGATTTTCGGTTGCTCATAATTTGCGCTCAACTTTTCCAGGAGTTTGTCCGGCTGTAACAGGCGAATCTTATCCTTGCGTTCCACAATTAGATCCTGATCTAATGTGTTCAATGCCTTCGACACTGTAGACAGGCTAATAGGCTTCTTATCCCAGCGTTTCAGAAGCATATTGCGCCGGTTGATTTCCTTACGAATTTCTTGAACTGTGTCATAAACGGGGAGGGCCAAAAAGACCCGAGCAACCATAGAACTATTCCTGCGATAAATGTTTTTGATTGGAGCTGATGACGAAAATCGATTCCTGGCGCCGGTCCGAAATACGGCAAATTCGCCATGAACCACAACACCGTTACCGGCCAGGTCGATACCACTGACGCCTGCTCTCTCCAGTTCCTGTAATTGTTGTTCACTTAGGAACGGGACAAACAGCATGGGTTTGTAATCATTTGGAAGCGATACCGATTTCAACAGACTCAGCGCCTCCTGGAACACCTTGGGAGTCGAAATGGACTTACATTCGACAGCGAACTTGACGATCCTGTCTTGCCATGAACCCTCGATCAATGCATCGAGACGTTTGTTTAGGTCTATTATGGGCTGATCTTCTATGAAACGAAAAGATACTGGCGAAAGGGAGATTTTTTCTCTCCGGAGTTCCTCAATCATTTCTCGCTCTGTAGGTATTTTCCTGTTTATCATGATTTTCCTGCCTAAGAAAATAACCTTTTTTAGGAACACTGGCAATCTGTCGGTTATGAGTTACTCTTGATCTCTTACTTCAATATGCCCTTTTCACGCAGTTGTTTCCCTATGCTGGACCACTCGTATTTGCCCTGAGGCAGTTCCTCCCAATAATTCTTAGCTTCTTTCCAAGGTGCTGTAATTTATCACATTATCCTGACAGAAAAGGGGTTGTTTTCTCATAATATATTGACCTGAGTGGAACAATTGTCAGAATAGATGGATATTGAAAGAGGGCGGCGCTTAAACGGAGCGACCGCCAGATCCATGTACGGGCCTGAGGCCCTTAAAAGGTGTTCTAATGATATTCTCAGTTCCTGTTTCTATCAAGGAGATTGTTTCCATGGGGCGAGATTTTCCATGGAACAGACCTTCGGTGTGTCCTCGATGTGGCGGTACATGGATTTCGGGCCATGATCCCTAGATTCCCTCTTTAGCGGGAATGACGTGCCATATCATGCGTTTGCTTGGGGGTCTTTTGCGATCGGGAACTTGACGTGGAATGTGGTTCCCATGCCTTTTGCGGTATTGACGGTTATGACGCCGCCCCATTTCCTGACGATGCCGTGACAGATTGAGAGCCCGAGGCCA
>CAITZA010000466.1 GCA_903896745.1 uncultured Desulfomonile sp.
ACAGTTTTTTCTGGTGATGGGGACCTGTTTGCAATAGGTGGCAATCATCTTATTCATGCCGCCAGAAGAAATGTTAACCTTAAGGTTATTTGCGTTAATAACTTTAACTTTGGGATGACTGGCGGACAGGCCGCTCCAACCACCCCACTTGAGGCCAAAACATCGACAACCCCCACGGGAAACGCCGAACCAGGATTCAATCTGCCTTATCTGGCGCATGCCGCGGGAGCCGTCTATGTTGCGAGATGGACAACTTTTCATCCGAGGCAGTTGGCGCATTCGATCTCACAGGCTCTGAACAGGAAAGGTTTTACGTTCGTAGAGGCGATAGCGCCATGCCCAACCGGATATGGAAGACCTAACAAGCTCGGATCAGGTTTGGAGGAGATGCGTTTTTACAGGGATATGGCAGAAATCAGAAATGGCGCAGATCCCAAGCTGGCTGAAATAAGGCTTCGTGAAAGATTTATCGTCGGAACCTTTGTGGATTCCGAACGACCGGACTTCCTGGAAAATTATAACAGGAATGTGGTGTCCAGGGTCAAATCCAGGCAAAAAGGCAAAGAGAAGGGCAAAGCGGCATGAAAGGCAAACACGAAGTTCGCCTGGCTGGTTTTGGCGGTCAGGGAATAATATTGGCTGGACACATCCTCGGTAAGGCGGCCTCTCTTTTTGAAAAAAAACACGCGGTATTCACCCAGAGTTATGGCCCCGAGGCGCGCGGTGGGTCATGTAGCGCCGATGTCGTAATCTCAAACGAAACCATACATTATCCCAAGGTCATAGAACCGGATGTGCTTGTGTTGATGAGCCAGGGCGCCCTCGGAACCTATGGCGCCAACATTAAAGGTCACGGCATACTAATTCTGGACAAGGATTTGGTCAACCTGATGGATGATCCTGAGGGATTGACGATTTATCGAGCGCCGGCGACCCGAATAGCTGAAGAAATGGGCAAGCGCATAGTGGCAAATATTGTCATGCTTGGGGCTCTAACCGCCCTTGGAGGCGTGATAGGCTACGAATCAATGAAAAAGGCGGTTATCGATTCAATTCCCGCCGGCACCGAGGATTTTAACATTTCAGCCTTCGACAAAGGCTATGAATACGGAATGAGTCTCCTGTCCTGAATACGGATGAGAAATTGTGATTAAACTTAAGACTCGTGCGAGGAGTCATAAAAATTGAAAGATAAACCAGAACTGGCAAAACCGGTTTACCGGGATGGTGATTTACGTATCGGAGTATATGTCTGCCATTGTGGCAAGAATATAGGTGGAGTGGTCCGATGTGAAGAAGTGGCGGAATTTTCCAAGGATCTTCCTAACGTGGTGGTGTCCAGGGACTCGCTTTACACTTGTTCCGAACCGGGGCAGGAACAAATAAAAACCGACATAAGAGAACAAAAACTCAACAGGGTTGTTGTAGCCTCCTGTACTCCCAGATTACACGAGCCAACTTTCAGGGCAGCCTGTGAGGCGGCAGGTTTAAATCCCTACCTTCTGGAAATGGCAAACATAAGGGAACACTGTTCTTGGGCGCATTTGCACGACAAGGACCTGGCTACCGAAAAAGCCAAGGACCTGGTTTCAATGGCGGTTCACAGAGCGGCCCTGCTTGCGCCACAATTTGAACTGACCGTTCCAGTAAAACGGGTCGCGATGGTTATTGGCGGAGGCGTGGCTGGAATTCAGGCGTCTCTTGACATGGCTGACGCCGGTTACAAGGTTTACCTGGTAGAGAGAAGCGGCAGTATTGGTGGACGGATGGCCCAGATTGACAAGACTTTCCCGACGATGGACTGCTCAATCTGCATCCTGGCCCCCAAGATGAGTGAGGTAGGCAGACACCCGAACATTGAATTGCTGACTTTATCCGAAGTTAAGGAAGTTGAAGGTCATATTGGAAATTTTAGGGTCAAGGTTCTGAAGAAGGCCAGACATGTCACCAAAGAATGCACCGCATGCGGTGACTGCACCTCTGCATGTCCTCAACTTGCGCCCGATGAATTCAACGCCGGACTATCCATCAGACGGGCCATTTACATGCCGTTTGCACAGGCTGTGCCCTCGAGATTCCTCATAGACATGAATCAATGTCTCAACAACCAGGGAATTGTCGCCTGCGACAGGTGCTTTCAGGCCTGCTCGAACAAATGCATCGATTTTGCCGAGACGGACAGGATGCTGGAACTGGAAGTCGGCACAATAGTTGTGGCCACTGGGGTTGATGTATATGATCCTACGGCCTTGACCGAGCTTGGCTACGGTAGATTCCCAAATGTAATCACAACACTCGAATTCGAACGATTGATCAATGCCGGAGGACCCTCAGGCGGTGAACTCATCAGGCCTTCCGACAGAAAACGTCCCGAGAAGGTCGCGTTCCTCCAATGCATTGGTTCTCGAAGTAAAAGGAGCAATCCGTATTGCAGCAATGTCTGTTGCATGAATACCGTAAAGGACGCCCTGCTCATTAAGGAGCACTGGCCCGAAACGGAAATATACGTTTTCTATATTGACATCCGGGCTTTTGGAAAGGGCTTTGAAGATCTGTTCCAGAGGGCTCGCAGAGAGGGAGTGACCTTTATAAGAGGCATTCCCGGAGAAATTATTGAAGATATAAATAGCGGTAACCTCAAGCTGCTGGGTGAGAACACACTTCTGGGAACGCCCTATCGATATGACATGGATATGGTGATTCTGTCTGTGGGTATAAGGCCCAGATCTGACGCAGGGGCTTTGCAGAGATTGCTAAACCTGTCCACAGACACTGATGGCTTTTACATGGAAGCTCACCCCAAACTGAGACCCGTAGACACGACAACTGGTGGGGTTTTTCTTGCAGGGGCCGCTGAGGGCCCCAAAGACATCAAGGATTCTGTAACCCAGGCGTCAGCGGCTGCCTCCAGAGCCAACATTCTAATGAGTAAAGGCGAAGTCAAAGTACCTGCAATTACGGCCCGCATTGATACCAACAAATGTGTTGCTTGCGGAATGTGCGCCAGGGTTTGTCCTTACCACGCAATAGAAGGCAGCAAGGATCTCGGGTATTACAGGGTGATCGAAGCGGCCTGTCAGGGCTGTGGCGCTTGTGTCCCCGAGTGCAAATTTGAAGCCCTCGATCAGGCGCACTTTACCGACGCCCAGATTGTCAGCCAACTGGATCAGGCCCTGGAAAAAGACCCCAATAGCAAAATTATATGCTTTGCATGTAACTGGTGTTCTTACGCCGGCGCCGATTTTGCCGGAGTTTCCAGGATTCAGTATCCCGCAAATGTTAGAATTATTAGAACCATGTGTTCGGCGCGTGTCTCGCCGGACTGGATAGAGCGGGCCCTGATCAAGGGCGCAGGCGCAGTGCTGGTTTCCGGATGCCATCCGGCAGACTGTCATTACAACAACGCAAACCAAAACACACTCAAACGGGTTGAAAAGTATTGGAAGCGGATGGAAAAACTTGGCATCAACAGGGATCGCCTGAGGCTCGCGTGGATATCCGCAGCCGAAGGCGCCCAATTCGCCAAGGTGATCCAGGAGATGGAAAGCGGTATCAGGAAGCTTGAACCCAAGGCAATTGAGGTTGCCGCAGAGGCTTTGACGAAACGCAAAACTAAGAAGGTCGAAGGTTCATAATAGCCATGAAAATCTGGAATTTTTTCCCCAGAGAGGCCTTGTACGAATGCTACCAGTGCGCCAGATGCACAGGCTCGTGTCCGGCGCTGGAGGTCGCTCCCGCGTACGGCCCCAGGGAAACCATATTGAAGTGCCTTAATTTGGGGCATGAAGCCGTGGTTCAGGACGAAAAAATCTGGCTGTGCTGCACTTGCAACGTCTGTGAGGACAGATGCCCCCAAAAAATACCCATTTCAGACCTTCTGGTGGCTTTACGCAATTCGGCTGCCAGACGTGGCAATATTCCCGGCAAATTGAGTATCGCCATCGAGCTGTTGGCAAAAACAGGAAGATCGATGATCGTGCATCAGCTGGACGAAATGAGGGCACATCACGGTTTGGATCCACTGCCGCCGGCTCCTGTGGAAGAGATCAGGCAAATTCTCAAAAAAACCAAACTAAATGAAGTCATAGACTTCTAAATATAGTGTAAAAGGTTAACATGAAATACGCCCTTTACTTGGGATGCGCTATCCCTATCAAATATCCGGGATTTGAAGCCGCTACCCGTATGGTCTGCAAGCGGCTCGGAATAGATCTGATAGACCTTCCTTTTGGCTGCTGTCCACCTCCTACCAGCATGAAACTTGTTCATTATGATTCGTGGCTGGCCCTTGCTGCGAGAAATATTTGTCTGGCCGAGGAGGTTGGCGCCGACTTGTTAACCCTGTGTTCCGGTTGTGTCAATACTCTTAAAGAAGCCAATCAGGTATTGAGAAAGAGCGACTCTAAGAGACGCAAGGTCAACAGGATACTGGAGGAACATAATCATAACTTCAAGGGAACCATTGAAGTGACTCACATTCTTGATGTGTTATATCAAGATTCCGTTGTCGAGAAACTCCTCAGGGAAAAAGTCACGGATATACCCCTAAGGGTTGGTTGTCACTACGGTTGCCATTATTTCAGACCTCCGCAGGTGATGTACCCCGAAGAACTGTCTCCAGCGGAATCCTATGTTCCGGTGAAAATGGACCACCTGCTGTCTCTGATAGGGATGGAGCCCACTGAATACTCAAGAAAATTTCTTTGTTGCGGCTCGCCTTTGGGAGCAAACATGGATCAGGACGCAGGGTATGCGATCACCCGTCAGAAACTTTTCCATATACACGAGAGAAACATTCAGGCGATATCTGTGGTGTGTCCGTCCTGTTTCGAACAGTTTGATATGGGGCAGATTGCGCTATCGCGAAAAACAAAGGACCTGCCCAAAATCCCTACGTTCTATTTGACTCAACTCATAGGTCTTTCCTTAGGAATGAGTTCCAAAGAAGTCGGCCTCGATGTTCATAGGGTCAAGTCCAGGAAACTGCTGGAGACAATCAATATAACAGGTTAAACAGACTGAAAATTTTTTTTCCGCTTGGCGCCTCGGGTTAGTCGTCCCTGACGTCGTGCCCGAGCGTTACCAGTCGATGCCAAATTTATTTCAGGAACTTTAGATATGCAGGAAAATCAGAAAAAACCCCCCTTGACACGAGAACAGTTAGACGAGCTTCGAGATGACCTGATGCTTGCTGACAGTCTTACCAGGATAGAGAACACACTGATGGTCCTATCAGGTAAGGGTGGAGTAGGAAAGAGCACGGTAGCTGTTAACATAGCGGCTGCATTGGCCGCGTCGGACAAAATGGTCGGATTGCTGGACATTGATATTCACGGTCCAAGCGTTCCAACACTGCTTAAACTTGAAGGTCGCAAAGCCACGGGCATGTCTGAACGAGGCTTGGCGCCGGTCAATTTCAACGATAATCTTAAGGTGATGTCAATAGAGTTTGTGATTCATGACCAGGCTCAGGCGGACGAAGCGGTTATATGGCGTGGTCCAATGAAGCATAGGATGATTCGGCAGTTCATATCGGAGGTCAACTGGGGGGACCTCGATTTCTTGATAGTAGATGCTCCTCCGGGCACTGGGGATGAGCCTCTTTCGATATGCCAGATGGCGCCCCCAAGGTCTCAGGCAATTATTGTGACCACACCACAAACAGTCGCAATCAGGGATGTCAAAAAGTCGATCAAGTTCTGCAAGAGCCTTGGAATGCCGATATTTGGAATCGTTGAAAACATGAGCGGTTTTGTGTGTTCTGAGTGCGGAACGACGCATGACCTGTTTAAGGGTGGCGGAGGCGAGAAGCTGGCGGCGGAAACCGGTTTCAGATTCCTCGGCAAGATTCCGATTGACCCGAGAATGGTCATCGCCTCTGATGATGGGAAACCTTTCGTGCTGGAACATGCGAATACCCCTGCGGCTCAGGCATTTGAGAAAATCATCCAGCCAATACTTGGATTGGCGCCGGTCAGGATGAAAAAACATTAACATCTGGAAAGCCGGAGAAATTTGATAAAAGGGGAGCGTTCCGACTCATTCCAGTATGTAAGGGTTTAAAATTCCAATTGTCCCCAATGTCCGTACAGGAAGATTAAATGTTTCCGTTGCGAGACAGCGCTCCATCCGGAACTTACCCGGTAGTGACCGTTTCAATTATTGCCGTAAACGCTATAATATGGATTTATGAACTGTCGCTCGGACTTGGGCTGGATCGGTTTATCTCAATATATGGCCTGACGCCGGTCAAGTTCCTGCTGTCATACAAACTACCTGGAGGGCTCGTTCACAACGCAATCATTCCCATGTTCACATCGATATTCTTACATGCGGGCTGGATGCATATTATAGGAAATATGTGGTTTCTATGGATATTTGGAGACAATGTTGAAGACAGGTTGGGCAGGTTCAATTATTTTGTTTTTTATATTCTGTCGGGATTGGGCGCGTCTTTGATTCAGGTGATCGTACATCCAGCCTCAAACATACCGATAGTTGGAGCCAGTGGTTGTATTTCGGGAGTTCTAGGCGCATACCTTCTAAGTTTTCCGCAGGCAAGAATACATACCCTGCTGATAATTTTTGTCATAATCCGTTTTGTTGAAATTCCGGCTTTTCTGTTTCTGATACTATGGTTTGTGTTTCAGTTCATTTCGGGAGCTGCGGAATTCGGGAATGCAGAGAGCGGAGGCGTGGCTTACTGGGCTCACATGGGCGGGTTTGTGGTTGGAATGGCGTTACTTGTGGTAATGCCCAAGAAAAAACCGCGTCGTCCATGGGTCAGAAATAACAAGTCTTTTTTTTGAGATTTTCTTGGACGGTCATTTGGAACCTCGCTGTATGCGCAAATTAAGGAAACTTTGATACAATGCCTTATCGGTGATAATAATTTTTCAAGGCGCCCGTTCCAACAACATGACGAGCTGATTCTTGCGAAACGCGGCAAACTGTTTCAATATGGTAATTCTTTCGAGCTGCAGAGCAATTTGGAAATAATGAAGAAAACAAACAATGAAGCTAGTCCATAATGTGAGATACACCCTGAATGTTGGTTGAAAGACTCCTTACAACATACCTGAAATACAAGAACGCAAGGTTGCTCCGGTTTAACGAATTCGAGGAACTGTCGGCTCCAGTTCCCGAGGTCATGCGCGAATATCTTTTGTACATACATATTCCATTTTGTGAGGAACTCTGCCCCTATTGTTCATTCAACCGTTTCAAACTTGAGACCGATTTGGCCAGGCGGTATTTCAGGGCGCTTGGAAAAGAAATCGGAATGTATAAGGACCGAGGTTTTGATTTCAGTTCTGTCTATGTCGGGGGAGGAACTCCTACAGTCCTTCCGGATGAAATGGCTGAACTGCTGATGCGTCTAAAAACGGATTTCAGCATTCGCGAGATATCACTCGAAACCAACCCCAATCATCTTGACGACAATATTGTCGAAAAGATGAAACAGGCGGGTGTAAACCGGCTATCTGTGGGTGTCCAGAGTTTCAATGATGATCTTCTCAGACAGATGGAACGCTACCACAAGTACGGTTCAGGCGAAGAGATCAAGAACCGGTTGTCTAGCCTGATGGGATTCTTTGATACCCTGAACGTTGACATGATTTTTAACTTTCCGACTCAAACTGCAGAGATGCTGGAATTTGACCTGGAGACAATCAAGGAGATTCAAGCGGATCAGGTGACTTTTTACCCGCTGATGGTATCTGATCATACCAAATTCGAGCTTGCAAAAAGATTTGGTAAAATTAGTTACGATCAGGAGAAGATGTTTTATGATAAAATCTCTGATAGTCTGGAATCCGGGTATTCATGTGGAACCGCCTGGTGTTTTTCCAGAAAGAAAAGCATGATTGATGAATATGTTGTCGATTATGATGAATACATTGGAGTAGGAAGCGGCTCGTTTGGGTATGTCAGGGGCGCCTGTTTTGCCAACACATTTTCTCTCAAGGATTATATAGGGTTGGTAGACAACTCAATGCTACCTCTGATGGCAAAAAGACGATTCAAACTCAAAGACCAGGCGAGCTATTACCTTATGATGAAACTTTTTTCGACATCCATGGATATTGATGTCGCAAATTACAGGTTTAATGGACAATTTGAATCACTGCTGTTCAAGGAGTTGAACGCCTTGAGGCTTTATGGAGCTTTGACAAAAAAAGGTAATCGTCTTATTTTAAGTAAAAAAGGTCGGTATATGTGGGTGATCATGATGCGAGAGTTTTTCACTGGAGTGAATAACTTTAGGGATATATGCAGATCGGTCATTAAACAGGGTAGTTGAAATTATCGAAAGAATTAATTTTATTGATTGAGCTTCATGAATTTTAGAGGGGATATGAGATGGGGAAACCTTCTTACGAGGAATTGGAAAACAGGGTCAAGGAACTCGAACGTATTACAGGACAATTGATAGACAGCGCCTTGGATCAGGAACATCAGGAGTTATTTGATCTTTCAATATTATGCAATATATCTGAGGCTTTAGCCTCTACGATCGATTTGGATCAACTGTTGGTGATTATCATAGATGAGGTGAATAAGGCCCTTCTGACAGAGGGCGCCGGAGTGCTCTTATATGATGAGAATCGTGGGGATTTGTATTGGAGGCAGGTCAGGGATGCCCGCAAAATACTTGCGCCTCAAACCGAGGAGTTGAGATTCCCCATGGAAGGCAGCATAGCCGGCTGGGTTTTCAGGAACAACAAACCGGCAATAGTTAATGATACCTCCAAGGACGAAAGATATTATCCTGAAATAACCAAGAAAAGTGGTTTTGAGATTAACAAGGTTCTCCAGGTTCCCCTCAATACGCGAGAGAAGACAATCGGTGTCTTGATGGCCATGAACAAGATTGGGGGTAATTTCACCGAACAGGACGAAGCCCTGTTGAGTTCAATGGCCGGAAGTGTGGCCCTCGCGGTTGAAAACGCCACAGTCTATAAAAAACTCAAAAAATCTCGTGATGACCTTGAGATGATCTACAGGTCAACAATGGCTCTTGCAACCACAATGGATCTGGATCACTTGCTTGAGGTGGTTGTCAACGAACTTCGCACAGCACTGGAAACAGAGGCTGCCGGGGTCCTGTTGTACGACGAGCAAAGAGATGATCTCTACTGGCGCGAGGTTCAGGATGAAAAAGGGCTCCTGAATTCCAGAGGCGCCGATTTCAGGTTACCAATCGAAAAGAGTATCAGCGGTCAGGTTTTTCAGACGGGTGAACCCGCCCTGGTTAACGATCCGATGGACAACCCGAATTTTTTCAGACCATTTGAAAAACTTACCGGTTTCTCTATCAGAAACGAAATAATTGTGCCTCTGCATACCCGTGAAAAGACTATTGGCTGTCTGGTTGTCATCAACAAGAAGGATGGCCGTTTCACGGAGGATGATATTCACATTTTGTCGTCGCTAGCCGGTGTGGTTGCCCTATCCGTGGAAAATGCAACATTCTTTGAAGAATTGATGAGATCATATCGCGAACTGGAAGAACTCAACCGCGTTAAATCAAAAATATTGAATCACCTTTCTCATGAATTGAGAACCCCTTTAGCCATTCTCCGTGGAACTCTCATAACCATGGAAAAGAGGTTGACCGAGAAAGGTATCACGGGTTTTGACAATGCCATTTCAAGAATGAACAGGCATATTCAGAGTCTAAACCGTCTGGAATCCCAGGTTGAAAGCATTATGATGACAGGTTATTCCTGGGAAAAGAGGTACATTACCGGTTTTCTCCAAAGCGCTCTAGACCTTATGGAAGTCCAGACTGAATGGACGCCTGAGATTAAACGCGCTGCCGAAATGATTCACAAATGGCTGGAAAAAACATTTCCTACCCGCAACGACAAGCTCGACCTCATCGAAATGGATACATTTGGCCAGTCAATGGAGACTTTTGTCAAGGAAAAGGCCGGAAATGAAAAG
>CAITZA010000467.1 GCA_903896745.1 uncultured Desulfomonile sp.
AATCAATTCATGTATATGAACTGGTCTCAGAGGCAATATCTGACGCAACACGGGGTTTGACACGTAGTTTCGGTATGTTATACATAGGCAGCATATTATATTAGCTCTTCCAACAAATCCTCACGTGAATATCTTGACACATTTAACCCGCTGGGAGTAGGATGATGCCTGAAATCAGTAGCGCCGATTTTACAACAAGTTACCGTTTATCGATGTGTTGACCGCTTTGCCTCAGGCGCGTCCGAATAGATTTGGTATCCTGAATAAAAACGAAAGGTGAATTGTCAGTGAAAGAGCTATTGTCAGGAAATGAAGCTATTGCAAGAGGGGCTTATGAATACGGAGTCAGGTTGGCGTCAGCCTACCCTGGCACACCTAGCACTGAAATTCTGGAGTATATTGGGGCTCGGTATCCGGAAATCAAGGCTGGTTGGGCTCCTAACGAGAAGGTTGCATTGGAAGTAGTCGCCGGCGCGGCCTATGGCGGCGCCAGGGCGCTTGCTGCAATGAAGCATGTGGGTTTGAACGTTGCGGCTGACCCGTTCATGACACTTTCCTACACTGGTGTAAACGGTGGATTGGTGTTGGTAGTTTGTGATGATCCGGAGATGCATTCGTCACAGAATGAGCAGGATACTCGCAATTATGCGAAGTTTGGCAAGGTTCCGTGCCTGGAACCGTCTGACAGTCAGGAAGCCAAGGACATGATCGGTGAGGCGCTCAATATTTCGGAAAAATTCGACACACCGGTTATTTTCAGAAGCACTACGAGGGTGTCACATTCCATGTCGCTGGTAGAAACTGGTGTTCGTTCGGAAGGATCAGTAGAGATTGGTTTCAAGAAAGATCCTCTGAAGTATGTAATGCTGCCGGCAATGGCGCGTCGAAAACACCCGATTGTTGAACAGCGCATGAAGGACCTGGCGGAATACGCTGAGACGTTTGCCTACAATATAATCACTGAGGGTTCGAAATCCCTGGGAATAATAGCATCCGGAATCGCATATCAGTATGCTAGGGAAGCTTTGCCTGAAGCGTCATTCCTGAAGCTTGGAATGGCTTGGCCGCTTCCTGAGAAGTTGATCAGGAAATTTTCATCCATGGTGGAAAGGCTTGTCGTGATTGAAGAGCTTGACCCATTTTACGAAGAGGCTATTCGTTTAATGGGCATCGCTGTTGAAGGCAAGAACCTTACAGGCATGTGCGGGGAGTTATCCGTTGAAAAGATTGAGATTGCCATTAAGGGCAAATCGTCCTCTGAATCAATTGGAACCATTGATGTTGAATTGCCGATGCGTCCGCCTAACATGTGTCCTGGCTGTCCACACAGGGCAACATTTACGGCCCTTAAAAAGCACAAACTTTACGTGGCTGGCGACATCGGATGCTACACTCTGGGCGCCTTGCCGCCTTTGGGCATGTTAGACAACTGTTTATGCATGGGGGCTGGAATCGGAATAGCGTCAGGTTTGGCCAGATCCCTTGGTGACCTCGCCAAAGGCAAGGCTGTTGCAGTAATTGGAGATTCGACATTCTTCCATTCTGGAATGACACCGCTGCTGGAGCTTTCATATAATGGAGGGGCTACCACGGTTGTAATCGTGGACAACCGGACTACGGCCATGACAGGGGCGCAGCATCATCCGGGAACCGGATTTACATTGCGAGAAGACCCGACTATAACCGCGGATATGGAAAAATTGTGTGAATCTTTCGGATTCAAGAAAGTTCGTGTAGTGAATCCATATAAGGTTAAGGAGCTCGAGAAGGTCCTGGCGGAGGGACTAAACACGGATGAGCCGTCGGTGATTATCACCAGAGCCCCTTGCGCACTGCTAAAAACAGGACGAATCCTCCCCGACAAGCCGTTTTCAATCAATTGGGAAAATTGCACAGGTTGCAAGAGTTGCATCAATACCGGGTGCCCTGCGCTGGAATATGTTAAAGAAGAAAAGGTAGTAAAAGGCAAGAAACGTAAAGGATATTCAAAAATCAACCCGGCGCTTTGTGTTGGGTGCCGCACATGTGTTGAGGTATGCAAGTTCAACGCTATTGAGGAGGCGTCATGAGCCCTGATAAGATTTATAATGTCCTGATCGTAGGAGTTGGTGGCCAGGGGATTATTCTGGCCAGTGATGTGCTCGGTCGTGTCGCCGCTCGTCATGGATATGATGTAAAGAAAAATGAAATCCATGGAATGGCCCAGCGTGGTGGGTCTGTTTCAAGTCACGTCCGGTTCGGTAAAAAGGTTAGCTCCCCTATTATAAAGCTAGGTGAGGCCGATGTGCTTCTTTCCTTTGAACAGATAGAAACGTTACGATACTTTCAATTCCTGTCAAAAGACGGGCAGGTAATACTGAATGATCAAAAAATATTACCTCCAGCGGTTTTTACCGGACAGCAGGAATACCCGGCTGGAATTATTGAAAAGATTAAGGAAAAAGCTCCAAAGTCGGTCATAGTCAATGGAGTCGAAGTTGCCCAAAAAGTCGGAAACGCAAAAGCGGTGAACGTCATATTGTTGGGCGTTTTGTCAAAATACCTCGATATTCCTGTAAATACTTATGAAGAGGTTCTCAGGGAATCTTTAAAGCCCAAGCTGGTTGATTTGAACCTTAGGGCTTTTAACGAAGGCAGGTCTTTGGTTTCCTGAGCAAGGTACGGCTTTAAAACTAAAAAGGACGCACAAGATTGCGTCCTTTTTTATTTCAGGTGAAGTTTACGCTCGAACCGATTTTGTAAAATAAGTTCCGTAAGGCAGGACTAAATAGGGACTTCAGCTCGCATCGGCCTCACGGAACCGTTGGCACATTACTTCCCGATTATAGAGCAAATTTTGTGCCCTTCCACCCGTGTAGCCAGATCTTGAACAAATATCAATTATTTCAGGCCCTCAAGCTGCCGTTTTCATAAATCAGGTTCCCGCAAATAATCATGATGCGGTTGAAAAAAACTGACCAGTACGGTCGCTTTTGCATAACCCACTAGTTTTTATGATAAATATTCAATGGTGGTTTTTAAACCACATTGTTTGATAAAAAACCACAGTATTATATTGGTTAGGGTAAATACTCTGGA
>CAITZA010000468.1 GCA_903896745.1 uncultured Desulfomonile sp.
ATCCCACCTATGTGGAACCTCTACATCGAAGGCTTCGTCGGCTTCTTTGCATCCACCGACGCTCCGATTGCTACCGGCCGGAGCGACAGTTGCCGGGTGGGCCTATTCCCACTGAGGATCGCCGCCTTTTTCACGGCGCACCGAATAATCCGGGCTAAACACTTACTCATACTTTGCTCGTCTCCCCAGCAAAGCCGGGGGTTTACCATTTTCAATTATATTATCTTGGTACTTCTCAGTATTTTACTTAATTGAAACCTCAGCCAAGCCTTCGTCCGAATCCGCGCCCACCAATAGAACCTGTTCATCTGTGAAGTTAGATGTAAGTCGGTGCCACCTGAAAGGTATAAAAGAGATTCAATCTTTCTGCGCGAATACCAAAGAAACTGGCCTTTAGTAGACACCTTTCCTTCATCACCATTATAGAGCCGCGGTTTTCTTATTTTAAAATTCATTTTATATATAGACCTAAAAGCCAAGTTGAGGATTGTCTGGTCCGCTCTAAAGCAAACACAATCTCTAACTAAATTTGGCTTATAGTTTCTATTTTTTTCTTTTAGTGAACGACCGAGATTCTTTCCGGCAACAACACCATCATATGCCTTCAGTATTGCATTAAATGCAACACTATTTTTATCAAAACCTATGATCCCCGCACCAAAGGTTGATTCCATTTTTAAATCATCTTTACAAAGCTTATATTCATTCCAGTAATAAGCAGGAGTAATTTCATTCATATATTGGCCATTAGAGACAAGAAAATAGCCATTTTTCTTTATACTCAGAAACCAAGAAGCCAGGCTACGCATTACAACAAAATTCGGAAGGTCAAGATAAAGTACATACCTAGGCAAATTATTAGTTAATGCAAATAGCTTCCAGCTCCAATTTAATCGCCAGTGCGGAACGAAGTTATACATTTTCCTAACCTCCACATCTTCAATAGCCATCAATTCTCTGAGCTCCAGAAAATTTAACCCAAGGTTATAAATTATAATTTTTGGATGATCTGGAAAGTTAACTTTTAACGAATAAATCGCATTGACCAAATATGGTGCATGCTTAGAATCACTTGCAGCAACTATAGCGCATTCGGATTTAATCTCAGAATATTGCTTATCGATTAAAGCTGAAACGCTTTTATTTTTCATAAAACGCCACCACTACTGTCCGGTTAAAAGTCGTACATTTTCAATTGTTTAGAGTCATCAGTTGATTGGACTTTGGATGATCCTGTAACCCGGATTATTCGTAAGTGTTTAGGCTACCTTTAAGTCAGAGGCTGCAGACGAGGATATGAAGAGCGGCGAGCCGGTTTGAATAGAGACACGCAAAGAGTCACGTAATTCTAATGCGCTATCAAGATGAGACTAACAATCCATGGCCAAGCCGTTAAACTCCGAAGTCCTTTCTTGTTGGCCGCTAAGCGAGGCAGGCCCTCTTGAAGCTGATTAATCACACCATCCAAGGAATCGTAGACACGATTGGGAAACTCCTTTTCCCTCAATTCATCCCAAACGTGTTCTTGGGAATTGAGTTCTGGAGAATAGCCTGGCAGGCGGATGAATCTAATGTTCTCAGGGACCTTTAAATCCAAAGACTTATGAGAACTGGCACCATCCAAAACCATGACCATAAATTCCTCAGGATGTGCCTGGCTGACTTGCAACAAAAACTCATTCATCCGTTCTGTATTCATCTCACGACAAATTTTCCAGTCCAGTTCACCTTGCAGCGGGCTGACTGCACCATAAACATACACAAATTGTCGTTCATAGCCATTCGCCACCTGCGGACGCAGTGGCGCTGGCGACCAACAGCGTCGAATTCGGACCATCCGGCCAAATCGCGCTTCATCCTGAAACAAGATTCGTACCGGTCGTCCTTTTACCGAATCCGGATTCAGGAGGGCCGCCAGAGTTTCCGGAAGTTTTTTTTCCACTCCTCCTGTATTTGCGGATCACTTTTAGGATGCCGCGTATCTGGGGCGACCTTGCGCCAACCATGGCGAGTTAAAAAACGATACACCACTGAGGGAGCAACTGCCCGCCCTAACCTTTGCGCCAAGGCAGCCCGCAATGGGGATACCACTAATACGCCACCTTTCCTGGCTTCCTCGGCCCACGGCTTTAGAAACTCCCGTTCTTCCTCGAGACTCATCAATGATCGCCGCCGTCCGCCCCAATCCATGTTCCTGGAAACACCGGCAACGCTTTGCTGGCGGAAGCCAGCTTGCAATCGAGGAACCGTCGCTCTCCCCACTCCCAGCAACCGCGCCGTTTGTTCCAGAGTGCTGCCCATCTCTGCGGGAAGCAATATTGCAAGTGCTTGCCGCAATTCCAATACATTACTTGTTTGCTGCACTACTTCACGAGCACGTTTAACCACGTTTTCTTGTATTCTTCTTGGTCTTGCCATGAAGACATTTTATCATTAATAGTCTCATCTTGATAGCGCATTAGAATAAGGAAGCTCGGCAGATGAAAGCGGAGGGGTACGAGCCGATTCTGAAAAGAACTCGTTGGTGCTTCTTAAAACGTCCGGAGAATCTGACGGATAAACAAAGCCAGAAGTTATCGGATGTGCTCAAGTACGACCTGCGGAC
>CAITZA010000469.1 GCA_903896745.1 uncultured Desulfomonile sp.
GCGCCCTGCTCCAAAGCATCATGCTCAGCCACAGCATCCATGACAATGTCATCCTTGCAGGCAGGGGATCAAATTTCCTCTTGGAGGACATTCCACACGTTTACCGAGTGCGGTTTGTCGCGCCTATGGAACAGCGCATGGAAAGGATAGCCGCCTGGAAGTCCGTTGATCGGGATACAGCCAGAAATATAGCTATAAACATGGATCGCGAACGGGCCGGATTTGTTCAAGCCGTTTATAAAAAGGATTTGACTGATCCAAAATTCTATGACGCAGTATTTGACACAGGCGTCACTCCGGCGGATGAGATAGTCAGGACGGTAATAGAGGCCCTGCTCGCAAAAGACAAGCTGAAAACCGAGGCCGCCCTACACACTCTTCGAATGCGCGCGGCCGCAGCCCGGGTCATGGCCGGACTCATGATAGATACTCGTTTGTATGTGCCCACACTGGAAGTGATATGCGGTGACTCGGAACTAATCCTCAGGGGAATCGTCCGGAATACCGGTCAATACTCGAAAATCTCAGAGGCCGCCCGCTATTTTGCCGAAGATTTCCCTATAAAAATAGAGCTTCGTTTTCGATTTTGATCTCAACAAAATTCTTGTTCGAAATACTGACTCAGGGAACCTCGCGCCGCGCACGGCAAAATTCCTGAACTATTTTTTCTCTGTTACTTTTTTTGCATCGCCGTTACTAAAAGACTGGACAAGAAAACAAATTAAATCATTTTCTGTCAGACTGAAACACACACCCTTGTTCTGATCGAAAAAAAACGTCCCATTTTTAAAAACCGACATTTTTTCAAAGGTAAACAGCCGCGTTTTTTCTTTTCTGAAAAACTAAAAAAATGATAGTAATCAGTACAAGAATCATACGGGTTTATTTTGGTAGTGAATTGGTCTGAACGATCGACAGGACTCCTATTCGAAGCATTTGGTTTAGACAGGTATTAAAGTCCTGACCAGAAATACCCTTTTTTTTTGAGTTATTTCTAAAATTGTACGAATTTTTACAATTTAGTTGGGGAGAGAATCATGAACTCTGAAACCGTCATGAAGATCGAAAAAGCGATAAGGAATATGATCGATGCATTTAACGAGCGTGATACGGAATTAACCCTGACATATTTTTATTTTGATGAAAATTTCCTGAGTTACGGACCTGATGGATCCAAAACAACCTCTCGTGAGCAGTACAGACAACTGCTTGAAAATGAATTCAACAAGCTTGCAGCGAAACAGATAGAGATTGTCTGGAGTAAAATTTCCGTTTACAGGACGATGGCGACGTTTGTAGGCGAATGCTACCTGCGATCAACCGGATTGGGAGCGCAGGATCCTGTGCCCATCAGATTTACAGCGGTGTTGCGAGAAATAAATGATCGATGGAAAATTAACCAGTTATGTTTTTCGTCCGACGTTTTGACCCAGGCGGCGTAATTCACATTCTTCAGCGCGCCATTACCGTGCGACATACGACCGCAATTACCCCAATTCCCAGTCAACCAAATTAAAGGCCTGTTGACAACTGAGGCGCCTTGCTTCACAAAAACAGTCAGTCTAATTTTAGGCGTTGGCTTGTTTTTGTTGCGCCGTGGAGGTCAGGGTTTGCATGTCTGAAGAAATAAACATAGCAATAGTCGGGGGCGGAATTGTTGGGTGTTGGCTTGCTCTTGAGCTTTCAAAGACGGAAAACGACATATTCCTTTTTGAAAAGAATACCGGAATCATGCAAGGGGAAAACCAGTCTTCCCGGAATTCCGGCGTTAATCATGCCGGTCTGAATTATGATCTCAATACCAGACCGCTAAAAGCCAGATTGTGCGTGGAGGGTAACCGCCTGTGGGAGGATTTTTGTCAAAAAAACTCTCTACCGCTGATAAGAGTGGGCAAGTTGATGGTGGCGCTGAGCGAGGCTGAGGACCGGGAGCTTGACAAATACTTGAGCAGGTCAATTGAGTATGTCGTGCCTGGTGTCCGGAAAATATCGGGGGATCAGGTTCGTGAGTTTGAGTCGAATGTCGTTGCCAGATCAGCTCTTCTTGTTCCCACCTCTGGTATTTTTGAGCCGACGTCCCTGTTGAGGCAGGTATATTTCCAGGCTTCAAACCAGGGCGTTCAATTCATGGCGGGAACAGAAGTCGAGGAACTCAAGTCCTCCGGCGGTATGGCCATGGTCAAGATTCGCTATCGTGACGGGGTTACAGAATGGATAGCGCCCCGGACAGTAATAAACTCGGCGGGAGTCCATGCGGTTCGTCTAGCCGGGATGATAGACGGGGATTTTCCGCTTAAGGCGGCTCTGATACGTGGAGATTCCATGAAGTTTTACCGGAGCGCCCGACCGGAATTGCACCTGAATGGGATGAACGTATACCCTACTCCCCAGACAGTAGCCACACCCTTTGGTCTTCAACATACGGTAGGGGTTCACCTCACACCCATGTTCGATTTCAGGAATGGGCAGCACGTAATTGGCAACACTTTCATGGTTGGGCCGAAACTAATACCTGTAAACCGTGAGGACGACTTTCAGACGCCAATGCCTGATCCGGAAGTTTTTGTTAAAGACACACGGTTTTTCCCTCAGTTGAAGGCAAGTGATTTGTCTCCAAACTTTAGCGGAGTGCAGGCCCGGCTTGACGGGTACCCCGATTTTTACATAAACCGGGACCGGATATGCAACAACCTGATTCATCTTGTTGGCATAGACAGCCCTGGTTTTACTTCAGCCCCCGCAATAGCGCGGCATGTAGCGAAAACCTTTTTCCTGGACGGCAAGGGTTAGGCATATCAAAGCGAAATGTGTCAATATGTAACGTTTCTGAAAAGTTTTGTCGGAATGAAACCGAAATTGAAGATCGTATAGCCTGGGTTCACCCGATCACGACGAGAGCGCCGTGACCGTGATAAATCGGAGCAGGATATTGCATTGTCATGCCGGACCCGATCCGGCATCCAGAACTCCTGGATTCCCTCTTTCAAGGGAATGACAACCAGATTATGCATACAATTCGCGTGAACTTTCGAGAACGGCTTTAGGCCCGCTTGATTCTGAAAAACTTGCGCTTCCCGACCTGCAGTATCATCTCATTGGCGCCTATCGAAATTACGTTCGCTGGATCGCTGACTTTCTCTCCGTCAATTTTTACGCCACCCTGCTGGGCCAGGCGTTTGGCTTCAGCCTTGGAAATTTGCGCTACCGAGGCCACGAGTTCATAAGCTGCGATGGATTCTTCGCTCATGCTCACTAACGGTATTTCATCAGGTATTTCTTTTCTCTGGACGACTTTCTCGAAATTCTCTTCAGCCTGCCGGGCTTCCTGGATACCGTGGTACTCGATGACAATGCTGCGAGCCAATGCCTTCTTGATACTCATCGGATGCAATGGGTCGTTAGCGTCCTGGTGTTTTTCAACTTCCCCGAGGGCCGATCCGTATTGTTGGACTTCCCGTTCATTAACATCGGTTAGTAATGTGAAATATTTTACTATCAGGTCGTCCTGAATGGACATGGTCTTGCCGAACATGTCTTCAGGCGAATCATCGACCGCAATGTAGTTGCGCTCGGTCTTACTCATTTTCTTTGCCCCGTCAAGTCCTTCGATCAACGGAGTCATCATTACAACCTGGGGTTCCTGTCCAAACTGTATCTGCATGTCACGCCCGGACAACAGGTTGAATTTTTGATCTGTTCCGCCGAGCTCTACATGGCACTTGAGCGCCACTGAGTCGTAACCCTGCATCAGCGGATACAGGAACTCAGTGATACTTATGGGGCTGCCTTCCTTGAATCTTTTTTCAAAATCGTTTCGCTCAAGCATCCGGGCTACCGTCGATCTGTAGGCCAAGTCAAGGCAGTCAGCAAACGACATTGCATCGAACCATTCACCATTATTACGTATTTCGGTTTTTTGCTCATCCAGGATCTTGAAAACCTGACGCGTGTAATTCTTGGCGTGATCCCAAACCTGCTCCTTGGTGAGTCTTAGCCTTGCTTCGTTTCTTTCAGTGGGATCTCCAATTCGAGCCGTGAAATCCCCTATAAGGAATATGGCTACATGTCCCATATCCTGAAAATGCTTGAGTTTCCGGATAGTAACCATGTGGCCGAGATGAATATCCGAAGCTGTTGGGTCAACTCCAAGCTTCACCCTGATAGGAACCTTGCTCTCTATGCTCTTGGTTATCATCTTGCGCAGTTCTTCTTCGTGGATTGTCTCCTCAACCCCTCTCATGATATGGCGCATTTGAGTTTCTAGATCAGGAAATGACATGTAATTAGCCTTTCAGGGAATATTGGCCGATAACAAACACGACCGGTTTTTTTTCATTCAGGATATTATTCAAACAGCGATCACTTTTCAATTTAAATGGTTAACTGATCAGCTATGTCGGATGATATGGAGCAGGAATTCCCTGTTACCTTTTGGTCCCTTGATTGGGCTTTCCAGATGCCCGACCGGTTTTAGACCTATTCGTGAAGCAAATTCCTTAACGCTTTGCACGGCTGAGGATATCTTTGCCTCAGACCGAACCACCCCGCCTTTTTCAACAGATTCTCTTCCGACTTCAAACTGCGGCTTGATCAGAACAACCATCCAGGCGCCAACAGGTATGACATCCCTGAGTTTGCCCAGGACGAGTTTCAAAGATATGAATGAAAGGTCAGCCACCACTGCGTCGAGTGTGAAAGGGACTAGCGATCTGTCAAGGTAACGGATATTGGTCCGCTCAATCAGCGTAACCCGTCGGTCTGAGCGAAGTTTCCACGCAAACTGCCCATAACCGACATCA
>CAITZA010000470.1 GCA_903896745.1 uncultured Desulfomonile sp.
CGGTGACATCTCGAACATAATCCCTCTCGGCAGCCAAGATGGGTAGCCCTGCACATCTTGCTTCAATCAGTGGAAGCCCCAATGATTCAAAGTCAGACGGATATATAAGAGCGAGTGTTTCCTTGTAAACCCTTTCAAGGTCCTCAGTGGGTATGATTCCCAAGTTCGTAACGTCTAGGTCCATGTCTTGGACCTTGTCATCGATCCAGCCGCAAAGGTCACAAAATCTATTTGTATCGAGCGTAAGGCAAAGACTTGGCCTGATACCCTCCTTGGCCAAGAGAATCCAAGCCTCCATCAGGTTGCGATGGTTTTTATGAGGCTCACCTGAGGCAACGTAAAGAAAGTCATTCCTTGCCTTAACGCCGTAGTGAGGAGAGTCAAGCACTCTCGCGTAACCACTTGGATTCTTCGAAAAGGGGAGAATCGCAGATGGCATGCGCAAATTCTCCTTTACGATTCGCTGCATCGAAGGAGTCTGAACAATTAGATGGTCAACGTTTCTCTTCGCCCACTTGAACCAGATCCGTTCCAGTCTTAAACGGAGACGCTGGCGAATGGGGAACTCCTTTAGGTCTCTGGATTCAATAAGATAGCGATTTTGAAGGAAGAGCAATACGTTCCCCTTCAGCCTGAATATGGGAGGCAGGTTACCAAAACGCAGCACCAAGTCACCAGGCGCAGTCAATCTTCTCAGAAACCATTCACTTCTTAGGCGCGACCAAATGAAAGGTTTGACTCGATAGACCACCAAATTCTCAGGCAAATTTGAGGAAAGGTGGAAACGTTCGTCCAATATCAAACGAGTCTTAAAATCTCTGCCTAAATGCTCTAAGAGATTAGAAAGCAGCTTAGAGCCGCCTCCAATGTGTACGTTTGCCGCACTAATAGTCAGTTGCATTTCTAGCTTGGACAAACATCATGCGCGTCCAATCGCCTACAGAACGCACGCGAATATTTTTTGTTTGGTATTTATAACAAAAGCCAGGAACTGTTCGAAACATCAGTACAGCTTAGATCAATATCGATAGACATTATTTCTACTTATTAGCTTTTCTAGGCGGTAAGATAAACCATTTCCTATGTACTTAAGTGCGTGTTGATTAGCAAAACAAAATGGGTTCAATTGTATGGCAGTCAATAGAAAGGAAAAAGCCGACAAATATCTCCCAGCCATCAAATGGAATCTTGCAGCAACAATGCTCGCGCTACTAAGTGCTTTCTTTTTATTTTTCAAGACGGTCTTAGGAATTCCTTCGAGCATAAAGTATCCACTAATTACGTCAACGATCTCTTGGGACCTTTCTTCGTCTGGCTCGGAGTGCGATTGCGACTGCGGATGAACGCGGAATTTAGCTAAAGGTTCCTCAATTCTGAGAAAAGTCCCGTGCAGACTAAGGCGGATCCAGTAGTCATAGTCTGGAACCTGCCTCAACTCAGCATTCCAGAGTCCAGTTTTTTGAAAGCCTGTTCTTCGAAAGAACGCCCCTGGCCCAGCCGGGCAGACTGTATTCAGAATCATATCCTCATAGCTAAATTCAGGAGTGAGGACTCTGCGGATGATTCTTGAGTTTTCATCCACGAGGTAATAGTCACAATAGGTCAGTACAACGTCCTTTTCCTTCGAAAGGACCTCTAAAGATCTTCGCACGGCGCTAGGCAATAAAATGTCATCAGCGCTGAGATAACCAAGAAAGTCACCTTTGGAAATTTGCCATCCCTTGTTAAGTGTTCTGGCCTGCCCCATGTTTTGTTGGGTTTCATAATAAAATCTGTCCCCATATTCTTTCAGTACATTCCTGGTGTTATCAGTTGACCCATCATCAAGGACAATCAATTCGATGTGTGGATAATCTTGATTCAATACGCTGTCAATGGCCTCTTGCAGATATCTGGAGTTGTTGTAGGCCGGTATCACGATTGAGACTAAGGACATGTCACATCCAGGCCCCACATGCCGAAGGAGAATGACAAATAGCTGGAAACGCCTTTCTTCTGATCAGTCAGTACCATCTCTTTGTCCTCACATGTGTCATACATCAATCACATTCTGAGTCAAGGCGCGCTTGGGGGTATTACTTATAGATGAATCTTTTGATAATCTTTGCCAAACAATTGATCACAAATTGCAGAAAAGGAGTTCTGCCAGCGAGCGGAGAATGCCAGGTCCTGCCTGCGCGACAAAGCGATAAGATTCGGAATACCGACAATTCGGCGGAGAACAGCATTAATTTTATCAAATCC
>CAITZA010000471.1 GCA_903896745.1 uncultured Desulfomonile sp.
GTGATCATCACCCTTACAACTTTTTATATTTTCAAGAACATTCGAGTAGCCTTCATTTCCTCAGTCATTATCGGAATTGCTGTATATTGGATAATGGGGCTGATGGCGTTATTGGGAATTCCCCTAAATGCGACTACCAGCCTGTCATTCGGTCTTGTACTGGTGGTGAGTGTATCAACCGTTATTCACGTTGTTACTCATTATTACGATAGCGTCCATGAAACGCAGGATAGGATTGAAGCGGTCAGGCAATCATTACGCAAAGTCAGCAAGCCTGCGTTGATGTGTTCTCTAACAACTTCCGTCGCCTTTGCAACCATCATGATCAGTACAATTCCCATGGTTCAACAACTGGGATTCCTGATGGCCGTCGGCGTATTCGTGGCTTTTGCGCTTGCTATCACCCTGACGCCTGCCGCTCTGATATACTTTGATCCGATAGACAAACGAACCCACGAAATGATGACATCCGATTTCATTTCAAAGATACTGGACGGTCTGGAGAAACTGGTATTCCAGCGCCCCGTCGCCTGTTCGATCGGGGGAATTGTTTTCACACTGTTAATGTTGCTGGGGACGCCTCACATAAAAATAGACACGCAAATTCTCAGACTTTTTGTAAACTCAAGCCCTACGTTATCTGATCTGCGCTTTGCGGAAAAGAATCTGGGGCCCATGCTCAATGTAGAGCTGGTTCTGGAGTTTCCTGAAAAAGAGCTTTTTACACCGGAGGCGTGGGGCAGGGTAAATGACTTACTGCCGAAACTGGCGGGTATTGAGGGAGTTCAGAGGGTAGATTCCATCATTCCCCTGTTGCAATACCTTGCAGTTACCATGGCTAAGGACTCATCCCAATCAGACGCGCTATTTAGGGATCCGCATCTGATGGGTGAATTGCTGGGTCTAATGTCAATCAATTCTGATGGCAGGACCCTTTTGAGAAGATATGTGGACAGGAAATACGGCAAGTGTCATATAATCTTGAGGGTATCGGCTGGTGACGATGTTCCGATTGCCAGGACCATTGGTCGAATCGAGTCTGTGGCGGAACAGGACATAGGGAAACACGCCAGGGTGATAGTCACTGGAGAGCAGGCCGTTTTTGTCGCTCAGGCTGCGGAAGTGGTTAGTTCTCAGGTGTGGTCCCTGATTCTTGCCTTCATTGGGGTAACAATCCTGATGATGATTCAACTGAGGTCCGTAACGCTTGGTCTGCTGAGTATGCTGCCTAACATACCACCCATTGCGGTAATATTTGGAATAATGGGATGGGCTGGAATACCGCTGGACAATGTCACAGTTTTTGCCGCAGCCATTGCAATAGGCCTTTCGGTGGATGATACTATCCATTATCTAACCGAGTTGAAACGTGACATGGTAAAGAGCGCCGCGAAGAACGCGACGATACAGGATTGTGTTCGAACTGCGTATAAAGAGCAGGCAAAAGCGATGTTCTCAACTACGTTAACACTGGTAGGCGGTTTTTTGGCCTTATCTGCGACACCGACTCTGCCGGCAATCTTTTTCGGTTTTCTGGGCGCTGCAGCAGCAGCCATAGCTTTGCTCGGAGATCTGGTTCTGTTACCAGCGTCTATTCTGGCGTTTCCATTCATGCGCGATGCCTTGAACAGGGACATTGAAAAATTTTCTTCGTAAACGTTGTCATTTTTTAATGGTATTATCGAAGTATATTATAAAGGGCGATCTCGCCGGCAATAAATTGGTAATTTTGTCTAAAGACATTTCCAGGACTTATTTGCAGTCGAAATATCTGCAACGTCAAGTCTGATGCGGCAGGGTGTGTTCACATGATGAGTAAATCTCACTACTGGGTTGTTTGTGATGCCGTTGATTTCATTCGGAACTACGGCAATGAAGCTGAGAAACGGGCTCTTCAGAACTTTGAACTCGCCTACGGAAAAAAAACCGATGTTCAGGAGCTTGGGCCGAGAGAATCAGCCGTAGAGACACTCGTCGGGTTTGAGGCTCTGCATGCAGACAAATATTCGGATTTGGCCCTCGAATTTACTGAGCTGAAATTCCTGGGAAAGACCAACATTACGGGACTTGCCTTTCACAAGTTCACAGCGATGAACCATTTCGTGAACCCGTATCCCGAGACACTCGATTTTTGGTCGGATGTGGATGGATATTCATACAAGGCGTCATCCAGGACGGGATTTGATTCCATAATCGTTGATGGGCTTTCACAATACCTCGGCGCAAAGGTAGATATAGATAATTCTCCTATTTTCAAGAGGATAAAGCATTTAAGCCGCCAGGACAGCCACAAATGGGACTCCAACTTCGATCAGGTCATTTCCAGAACTGAATTTGCGCCATGGACAGCCTTGTCCCTGTTTTACTATGAGAGCCTTATCTACAGGCATTTTGACCCCCTGGAAGTTGGTGGGCCAAACAGGGAAATAGTTGGAATTCAATTGCTCGGCCCAGTGGTTCATGCCATGGCGGACGCCTGTAGCGTTCAACATGTTCGGGGAACTCTGGGATATGGCCACGCTGTTTGGGAAAACTACCTAAAATCAATGGTTTCAAATCAGACGCTCAAGATAGATCCCCAGCGGGTCAGACAATTTCTCAACGAATCTCCTTTTTCACCTGCGCTAAGGTCCGAAAACAAGGAAGGCCCCAAAATACTTAACGTCCCTGAGCTCGTTTTTCAGTTGAGCCTCCGTACTGCCGACAGGTTGAAGGCCTCAACAAAACAGACATGGGACACGTTATGGTCTGCTGGCGACGACTTCTGGAAGCAATACCTTCGGGGGCCTTCCATAGAAACAGACGCCCGTTATTTGTATGATCTGGCCATTGCAGCGACGACCCACGTTATTACAGAGGCTTGTCAGGACTTGACAAATGCGGGGATTATCGTTTTCGGCAAGGGTCTCAAGAACCCTGAAATGATGCCGGAAATAGAAATTATTCAACGTGATATGGCCCCAATCCCCTTGCCGAATCTGTCCGCAGAGGTTCAAAGCTCGTCAGCGCCTGGGGATCAGCTCGATAACCCAGCCTTGCTCCTAGGATTCGATCCCATCGGAAAATCAGGACTCTCCAGAACTTTAAAGGAATTCAACAGACTTTTTGACGCCGTCACGCTCGAAAGACTCGACACCTCGAATGCAACCATGTTGCTCAATAATATCCAGACCGATCTGGTGGATCAGTTCAGTTCCAGATCTGCGGTAGACGGCGACAAATTCTGTCCATTGAGAGCCTCACAGGACATTCCCCTAGACTCCGATTTAAGCGCTCATTGGGGAATAGGAACTTTTCGGGCGCCTACGCTAAGTGAGATAAAAGATCCCGAACTATTCTCAAAGTATGTGGCCATGAACGACATACATTCTTACAAGGCCCACAAGCTTCAGCTAACCCAACTCCTGGCGGGCTTGCAATTCCTGAAAAAACGTTGCGATGAAACATCAGGGGTCCAAAAAAAGCTTGATGATGTGATGGAGCGTGTGAATCGCCTTAGGGAGTTTGGTTCTTATGATCAGGCGCAAGCGTTTAGTCTTGTTCCGTGTAGGGAATACAAACGGGCCAGTGACAGAAAGGAATCGGCGAATGCAGTCCTGTCCGCTGTTGAGGAAAAATCTGAAAGCCTGTGGGAGCGGTTCAGGAACTTCTTCAACATTCCTGTGACAGCGCTGGCTACCGCAGCCGCTGTCGCCTTGCTTTTGATAATGATTTATCCCCGTGGCGGAATCGATCAGATGATCGGCCTGAGTGGCGAAACGTGGGAGCGTCCTTCTCCAAAGCTGATGGCCCCGAAGATGGCTGTTCCCAAACCGGCGCCGGTTGAAAAGCTGAAAGCCGCCACTATTGTTGTATTTGAAAATTTTAAGGAAAAACCGGATCAGCAGTTTGTTGACAGGACTTATCGAGCGCTAGAGCCTACGATTCTGATGGAGCGAAAATATGATTTTGTAAGTCCCGCCAAAATTAAGCGGGCCATTTCCGATGGCGCAATAAAAGCCAGTAAGCTTAAAGAGTTACGCGAAGGGCTGTCCAGCGTAATCGATGTTTCAAAATGCCTTGTGGTTACTATAAAACCTAACGTGTCAAATTATGACATTGTGGCGGAGTTGTCAGATCTCAAGTCTGGCGTGTCCACAATGAAATACAGTCAGCTTAATGTTTCTGATGGAGATGTTGCAAAAACTCTGGAGCTGGTGTCCAGGGAAGCTTTTGAAAAGGATTAGTTTTCCACCGGGCAAATTACCTTTATGGTAGATGTGGCTAGTTTGACATCTATTGGAGTGTCGCCGAAATAGTCTCCGTCAACCTCTACAGGGCTGGGCTGCGTGGACTCGACACGTATGTTGTGAGCAGTCACTCTTTTAATATCAGTCATAAATCCTGACAGTCTGAGGATACCGCTCAAGCCATACCTGAGTATGTCGGTCACGGAACCTTTGGGAAAAAGACAGACCTCAAAAACGCCGGATGTCAGGGACGCTTTATCTGAAAATTTGAATATGCCCCCGTATTTCTGGATTTTTTGTATTATTACCAGCTTGGCTGTTGTGGTTTCTGTAGAATCTGTAGTCACATGAAGGTCTGAAGGTTCATATTTCCTTAAGGCTTCAATAATTGGCTTGATGTAACCTCTAAAACCGAGATGTTTGGGGCGATTCAGCATAATCATTTTTGTGACCAGAGCATCGAAGCCTGATGACACAAGCATCAGGAATCTCTTCTCATTGACAAGCCCCAAATCCAGGTTCCTTACGTTACGCCGCTCCATGACATCTACCAGTTTGGGTATGGTTCGGGGTAATGACAACTCTCTGGCCAATATGTTGGCAGTCCCTGTGGGAATTGTCAGAAAGGGTGGGAAAGTTTCAAGATTTGCCCCATTGATTACTTCATTTATTGTTCCATCCCCCCCGGCAATCAGGATGGAATCGTATGCGCCATCTATCTCCGAAGCTATTTTAGAAGCGCTTCCGACCGATGTGGTATACTTTATGTCGATCTTGTGGCCACGACTCCTGACAAGATCGGCAAGCCTGTTTGCAACGCGGCATGTTTGGCCGCGTCCTGAAACAGGATTGCCTATAAGTAATACCCTCATATTATTGTTCAGTCAGTCCTGTGGTGGCGTTGGACAAATTCGCTCCATCGCTCATCGACAAAATGCTGTAAGTAGTCTATCTGATCCTGATTGATTTTCCTGAAACGGGTCTGGCCTTTAACATACTCGGCTATAGACTTCTTCCTGCCTTTCTCGGCAAGATTGAGAGATCGCGACGTCAATTTGAATACGCCATCTTTAATCTCATACAAGACATGGATTCCAGAATCGATAGCCAGTTTCCCCATTTTTATGAGATCCTTGTTTGGGAAACCCCATCCAGGGGGACACGGAGCGTGAACTTCCATGTATCTGGAGCCATGAACGCTTTTGGCTGTACGAACCTTGTCAAAAAGATCGAGCGGAAACGCCGGAGACGCTGTGGCGATGTAGGGGATGCGATGCGCCTCTATTATGCCGATCATGTTTTTCTTGTGCTGAAGTTTTGCGAGTATAGGTGTAGTGGAGGTTATTGCTCCGGCCGGGCTGGCGCTTGACCGCTGCGTGCCGGTATTCATATACCCCTCATTGTCATAACAGATGTAAAGGAAGTTTGCGCCACGCTCCAGAGCGCCGGAAAGCGCCTGGATACCTATGTCGTATGTGCCGCCATCCCCGGCAAACGCCAGGACGGTGTAATCATCATGTCCGAGCGCTTTCAACCCTGCCGCAATGCCGGAAGCCGCTGCGCCGGTCGCGCCGAACGGGTTGTTTATGCATATTACCTTAACAGGCGTAATGGGATATACCCCGTGTAGCACTGTCATGCAACTAGCCGGCACCGCTACTATTGTCTTGCCGGGATTGAGCGCCTTCAAGGCATGCCTGTAAGTTAGCATCAAGCCACAGGCGGCGCATGATCTTGTTCCAGGAAGTATGAACTCTTCTTTAGGCAGTAACTTGGCTGCAGATGTCGCCATAATGAATCTCCAATATCATGGGAAACGGTCAGGGCTGCAAATACCCGCCGACTAGTTTTTTATATTAATCCACGCGTGTTTTACTTCTCCCGTAATAGCCCTGTATGCTTCGTCAGCCAGGGTTTCAGGAAGAACATCCCGTCCGCCGAGACCTGCGACGTACGAGGAAAATCTGGGATGGTTCGCGGACTCGTACAGAGCTGATTTAAGGTCCATTGCCAGAGCTCCCTCATATCCGTAGCTGACATCCTTTTCAAATATCGTCACAGTTTCAACAGCTTCAAGCGCCTTGACCAGATCATCCTTCGGGAACGGTCTGTATGACCTTACCCCAAGCACCCCAACCCGCAAGCCTCTCTGTCTGAGCAAATCTGCCGCCAGAGTGCATTCTGAGGCCAGAGATCCAAAACTGACTATCGCATGAGCCGCATCAGTCATTTTGTAACCCCAGCAAACACCGCCGCAAGTCCTTCCGAAAAGCTCATGGAAATCGCGGTCAGCCAATTTGATGACATCCAGGCATGACAAAAGGTCCTGTTGAAGGCGATATCGAATGTCCATGTATCCAGGCGCCATCTTTCCATCCACGTCGGGCCTGGGGTCACTAAGAATGAGCGGATTCACATTCATGTGGGTGTATTCCGAAATGCCGATCACTGGGGGACGTGGAGGCAGATAGCTGTCAACGAGCTGTTGTGAGGGAATCTCAACCGGCGTTGTGGTGTGGGAAAGTATGAAACCATCGTAGCATACCATAACCGGAATGTTTACCTGCTCAGCGATTTTGTATGCCTGAATGATAGAATCGATGACTTCCTGGCTGTTTTTGCAATATAGTTGTATCCAGCCGGTATCCCTCTGGGATATCGAATCCTGCTGATCGTTGAGTATTGTCCATGGGGCGCCGACACCTCTGTTTACGCAGGCCATGACTACGGGAGTTCTGCTTCCGGCCGCCCAGTGAAGCATTTCATGCATGTAGAGCAAGCCATTCGCGCTGGATGCGGTAAATACCCTTGCGCCGACCTGGGAAGCCGCAACCACCGAGGCCATCGCGGAGTGTTCGCTTTCAACTGTTAGATACTCTGCCTTGAGTTCCCCGCTCTCGACGAGTTCCGCAAGCTCCTCTGTCACAGGGGTTTGAGGTGTAATAGGGTACGCCGAAACTACCTGAACCCTACACAATTTTGCAGCGAGCGCTGCTGCAGAATTAGCCGTTATTATCCTGACATCTGACATTTTTTGTAATTCCCGAAATCTCTAAAAAAAGTAGAGCCTCTTACGTCATCATTTCCTGTAAAATAATGTCCAGGGGCTGGTGTTGAATCAAAAAACCGGGCTATTGACAGGATGGGTCTCTGCCATCAACCATGAGAATGGCTTTTCGGGGGCACTCCTGAGCGCATATTCCGCAACCCTTGCAGTACTCCAGATCAATTTCCAGAGGGAACTCGCGTGTTATCACTCCATCGGGACAATACAACCAGCACAAAAGGCATGACTCCTTTTGAGAGCATTTGTCCTGATCAATTACGGGAGTCTGGGATCTCCAGTCACCTGTTTTTCCCGCTTCACCTTTTGAAGGTTTGGAAACAGCCGTTATAACAAAATCTTGCACTTTGCCTTCTTTCATTAAAGCCTCATCATAAAATATGAAAACTCCAGGTGGGTCAGGCCGAAGCCGTCTTGGCCAATATGGAGTGGTTCGAAATCCTTGTTTCCCTGAAAGCCAGTTCAAGAGCCATCAGATTTCTTTCAAGAGCTTTGCCCCTGAATTTGTGCTCGATGGCTTTTTTGACATTCTCAATATCCACCAGGTCTGAGGCCGCAACTATGGGCCCAAGTATCGAAGTTGATATGAGAACATTCCCTTCGACTATGAGGCCCGCCTGCTCAGAACTCCTGAATGCGTCAGAAACCGCCACGGAAAATGAACCATTAAGACCTAGCTGATCCGGGGTCCTGGAGGAATTGATGACCAATAGGCCTCCAGCCTTGAGGCTGGATGTAACATTCACCATCTGAAGCAGGTTGTCATCCAGCACCACCGCGAGGTCGGCAGTGGACACATTTGAAAACGTCCTTATAGGATCGACCGAGATTCTGGCATGAACGCTTACCGGTGCGCCACGCCTCTCTGAAAAATATGTAGGTTTAGCGCTAACACCCTTAAAACCCTGAAGATATGCCGCCTCTGTGAATATCTTGGCCGCTGTTACCGCTCCCTGACCACCTCTTCCATGCCAAATAATTTCGTAGGTTAAGCTCATTGAAATATGACACCTTCATTAGAATAAACCTTCTAATAATAATTCACGCCAGGCTATACGTCAATAGTGTGGTTCTTCGAAGGAGGTATATATGTGTATCTTGATTGCTGGGGGAGAATTGATGAAGAGCCTGCAAGGATTCGCAGGAAACTATAAGGCCTGCCTGAAATGCTTTGTCTCGGCAACCCTTTTATAAGATAAGGCGACATATTCTTCAGAGATTTCGTAGCCTACAAAATTCCTTCCGGTTTTTGAGGCCGCTACCGCTGTGGAACCGCTACCCATGAAAGGATCCAAAACCACATCATTTTCAAATGTGTAAAGATTGATCAGCCTTTCCACAAGCGCTACGGGAAACGGCGCCGGATGTCCGACACGGCGAGCCGATTCCGGCGGTATTGTCCATACACTCGTAGTGGCCGCCATGAATTCATCCCGGGAAATGGTCGATGTTCCCTTATGTGGCTTGTCAAAACGATCTTTTGAAAAGACAAGGATGTATTCATGAAGATCACGAAGGGTAGGGTTCCCTGCTGACATCCACGACCCCCATGCGCACGAACCACCCGCCCCCCTGGCTTTAATCCAGATGATCTCGCCACGCATCAGATAACCAATTTCGCTCGCTATCGTAGAAATATATGCGTTTAGAGGTATGTAGGGTTTCCTACCCAAATTGGCCACATTAAATGCTACACGACCTCCAGGCGACAGGACGCGAAACGTCTCCTGCAACACCTTCCCAAGAAAACCCAGATATTCTTCCAGCGATAAATCCTCGTCATAGTCCTTACCTACATTGTAAGGCGGTGACGTAACCATAAATGACACCGAGTTATCCGGCAATTCCCCCATGTCCTCACAGGAATGATTGATTACAGTATTGAGCAACTCGACAGGTATTTGTGTCGCAACCTGACCGGAACCCGCAGCAGATCGAAGCATATACATTTTTCGCCGGTAAAAGCTCGACGAATCATGCCCTTCTCTTTTTCCAGTCCCAAATGATTTGGTTGCGCTTCTTTTGCTCAATTTCTTTAATGGCTGAAGAATAGTCAAGACATCTCAGGCGAAAACCTGACCAGCGCATTTATCAGCGACTCGATAATTAGTCAAACAAAAACATTATAAAAATAGTTATTAAAGCAAATAAAATAACATCTTTTGTTTTTATAAGTATAAAATACTGGAATAACTAAGCATATAATTTCTACAAAAGATATGTATTGTGTGATTGTTAAAAATGAACTAAAACAAAATGTTAAATGTAATTTACTAAATTGATTCTATGTTTTGGCGAGGCGTGTAATGGCGTTTCCGAGCTGGATATTCGCCTTTGAAAACTTTCAATACATCTGAAAAAGGCCAGAGATTGCAGATTTGCTTGCAGGAATCTGGAAAAATCTGTTATTTTCAGATATTGTACTGGCGGACCTGTAAATAGTTTATCATTCCGCCGATGGGACAGGATCTCCAAGTTGTTATCCTTACGGGATTTTATGAGAGAAACTGCGTCTGTTGACTGGATTTAACGGCCCAACGGTCTTATGGAGGTTACATGACGGGAGCAGAGCTGCGAGAGAGGTTCTTGAACTATTTTGGACAAAGAGATCACAACAGACTTGCCAGCTCATCGCTGGTCCCGGAAGGTGACGCAACTCTACTTTTTACAAATGCTGGAATGGTCCAGTTCAAAAAAGTATTTACAGGTCAGGAGAAGCGGGACTACAAGCGTGCCGTCACGGCTCAAAAGTGTTTGAGGGTGAGTGGAAAACATAATGATCTTGAGAACGTCGGTCACACAGCCAGACATCACACGTTCTTTGAGATGCTGGGGAATTTTTCTTTTGGTGATTATTTCAAGAAGGAAGCGATTGCTTTTGGCTGGGAGTTTCTTACTCTTGAGCTTGGTCTTCCCAAAAAGGATCTTCATGTAACCATATATACTGATGATGATGAGGCAGAAGGTCTGTGGAAGTCAGTGCTTGGGAAAAACTCAAACCCGATTGGCAGGCTGGGAGAGAAAGACAACTTTTGGAGCATGGGTGACACAGGTCCGTGTGGACCTTGTTCGGAAATACATATTGATCAGGGGCCTAGACTTGGGTGCGGGAGTCCGGATTGTGGTCCGGCTTGTGATTGCGATCGTTTCCTGGAACTCTGGAACCTCGTCTTCATGCAATTTGACAGGGATTCGACCGGAAAAATGACGCCCCTGCCAAGACCTTCAATCGATACCGGTCTTGGTTTGGAGAGGTTGGCTGCGGTTGTACAGGGTAAGGACAGCAACTGGGAATCTGATCTGTTTGTTCCGATTATCAACAGGATTGAGAAACTTACTCATAGAAAATGCCATGGGCAGGATTTTGATTCCATAGCCATCAGAGTAATAGCCGATCACAGTAGGGCAGCGGCATTCCTGATTTCAGATGGAGTTTTGCCGTCAAATGAGGGTAGGGGTTATGTGTTGCGAAGAATCATGAGGCGCGCCATACGCTATGGCAAGTACATCGGGCTAAATGAGCCGTTCCTTTTTGATACTTCAGGAGTGGTCATAGATCACATGTCAGACGCTTACCCGGATCTTGCTACTCATAGGACTCTGATCAACAAGGTGATCCGTAACGAAGAGGAACGTTTCCTTGAAACGCTATCGAGGGGCTTGCTTCTTTTTGAGGAAGAGGTGAACAAGGTCCGGAATCAGGGGCTTTCGATATTGCCGGGATCGGTCGTCTTCAAGCTCTATGACACGTTTGGTTTTCCCCCTGATCTTACGCAGGATCTTGCTGCTGAATCGGGTCTAGCCGTAGATCACGACGGATTCGAGTCTGAAATGTCGAGGCAGAAAAGCCTTGCCAGGGACGCCTGGGATACCTCTCAGGGGTCTCAAAAGCCTGTTGATGTCGATTTGACCGAAAAGATACCGGAAGTCGAGTTTACCGGTTATGACAGGTTGGATGATACGGGAGTGGTTGTGGCCCTCATAAAAGACCAGGCGCTTGTCGAAAACCTCAGCGCGGGTGACAGCGGGTTTGTCATTTGTGACAGGACTCCGTTTTATGCGGAATCAGGAGGCCAGGTCGGAGACCAGGGAATTATCGGGGCAAATGGAAATGAAGTTATTGTTGAAGACACTGTCAAGGCCGCTCCTGGTATAATTTCCCATAAGGTCAAGGTTAAGCGTGGGACGATTTCCAAGGGGCAAAGCGTGACGCTTTCAGTTAACCAGGCGCGCCGCAAGGCCATCATGGCCAATCATTCCGCAACTCATTTGCTTCAGTGGGCCCTGAGAGAAGTTCTTGGAGATCATGTAGGACAGCGGGGATCATTGGTGGAACCTGGAAGATTTCGCTTCGATTTTACGCACTTTTCGGCGATTGGCCAGTCTGAGCTCGATAAGGTGGAGGATTTGGTGAATCAGGCGGTCACTGACAATTTGGGGGCGCTGTCAAGAATAATGCCGGTTGATCAGGCCATCGCTGAAGGCGCCATGGCGTTATTCGGGGAAAAATATGGCGATGCCGTCAGGATGATAACAATAGGGGACCTGAGCAAGGAATTATGTGGTGGGACTCACGTACAACGATCTGGAGATATTGGGCTGTTTAAAATTCTGTCGGAGGGAGGCATAGCCTCCGGAGTCAGACGTATGGAAGGAGTCACCGGTTCCGGGGCCATCGAATATGTTCGTTCACTGGAAGGCGAAATCAGGCAGTTGTCTGAGAAATTGCGTGGATCACGCGGAGAGTTGGTCAAAAAGCTGGACAAGCTGATTGATGAAAAGAAGGCCAGAGAGCGTGAAATCGATACGTTGAAGCAAAAGCTTTCATCAGGGGGCGGATCAAAAAGCATCCTGGATGGTCTAAGGGAGATTAACGGAGTTCGGGTAATTACCCAGGAACTGGATGATGTTTCTGATCCCAAATCCTTGAGAGAATATGGCGATCGCTTGAAGGACGCCTTGGGTTCGGGCATAGCGTTGGTTGGCGCAAGAGCGGATGATAAGGTTTTACTCCTGGCATTGGTGACAAAGGATCTTACTGACAGGTTTCATGCGGGGAAAATAGTGAAGAAAGCCGCAACGGAACTCGGAGGATCGGGCGGTGGACGTCCAGACATGGCTCAGGCTGGGGGACCGGATGTTACCAGGATGGAGCAGGCCTTGAAATCGATTGAGGAGTTCTTTTAATCTTCGGAAATTGCATACCGGTTGGTTCGGCTTCTGCGTGCCGGAACCTGCCACAATCAGGGAATTCAGCGCATAGGTATCATTATGGACATAAATCAGAGCAATGAAGTATATGGAAGAATTACACGAATCATAAATCAGCTTAGGATGGAGCGCAAATCCATCACTATTTTCAAGGTGGTTGAACTCACCGGATTAGAACCTTCGGTAGTGTTTCAGTATTTTTATGAAAAAGGACTTCTCAGGGGAAAATAATTTGATGGATGATCCTGAAAAAGTCAACTTACCCCTCATGAGTTATGTAGCAGGGACCATGTCAATCCTCGGTAAATCCCTGCGGTAGTTCTAATCGTTTGACTGGTTGAGGCGTTTTCGGGGTCTCTTCCGTGTTTGTCCCAAACCCCTTCAATTCAAAAGTGTCAGGCGCCAGCACATCGACGTCAGTTTTGTCTGTCTTGAATTCCAGTCCGTATTCCCTGGCTTTTTCGATATATGACCCGGAAGCGAGTCTTATTTCACCGATAATATTAATACGGATTGCAGACGCCCCTTCGACCGGACACTTGTTCTCGCACCAGCCACAACCTGTGCATTTGTTGGGGACGACATGGGGAACCGCATTTTTCCGATTTTCCGTGGGTTTGAACACTACGGCGTTGTAAGGACAAACTTCGTCACATACGAGACACTTCTTGTCCTGATTCCACACCAGACAGGCCTGCCTGTCTATCCAGGCGGTTCCAATTTTAACCTGCTTTTTCTCCAATAGTTCTAAGGGCCTGATTGCGCCGGTAGGACAGACCTGTCCGCAGGTGGCGCAATTGAGCTCGCAGGCGGCAAGTCTTGGAACCAGGATGGGACTAAACATGCCCTCAAGCCCGGCCTTAAACCAGATCGGCTGTAAAGTGTTTGTCGGGCAGGCCTTCATGCATTGACCACATCTCACACACCTTGCCAGAAAAGCCCTCTCAGGAATTGATCCCGGAGCTCTTATCAGTTCAGGATCAGTAAGCGATTTTTCCTGCCCCATCAGCCTGGGCTGGTTCCATCCCGTTCTAACAAGCCCGCCCATGACTATTCCGGAAAATATCCCGGCAAGCGTTTGTCTTCTCGTAGGTAACAACTTCTGGAACGATCCATCCTGCTCCGGGCCGAGACCGGTTTTCCGATATCCGAAGCTAATAGCTGAGACAGGACAGGTTTTGCTACATTTGAGACAAACGATACATTCGGAACTTACGTTCATCAAATGATCCGCGGTAATGCATCCGGTGGGGCATTCCCTGACACATTTGTTGCAATGAACGCAGGACTTTTCTACATGCCTTCGAACTATGGGCCGGACTGAAAAAAGAGCCAGAATAGCGCCGGTCGGACAAATATTCCGGCACCAGAAACGTGGCTGAAACAGGGACAGGATAACGATAGACAAAAACAAGGCGGCTAAAAATTCATTGGCGGCAAAAACTCGAACAGGAACCTGAATGTAGTTCAATTGGGGTATCAGAGTCTGAAGTGGAGCGGCCAACTCAATGCCGGTATCAGCCAGCAGTAAAGATAATGGATGAAATACTAACGCAATGAATCGGGTGGCCAATGAAATTGGAGACCCCAGGAACGCCAGCGAAACACCACATAGAGCGGCAAGCAATAGAAAAGCTACGAATACAAACTTGTAGCTTCTGAAGATCGAAGTCTGTTCAACTGTGTTGGACTCCTGCTGTTTGCGAGACTTCCTAGAGAAAAGAAGCTGAAACATATCAATCATGGCGCCCATAGGGCATACATGACCGCAGAAAAACCGACCGAAAACGGCGGTCAGCAGCAGTAGGCCCAGAGCCGGCGCCAAGGCTGACAGCAGCCATGAGCGGCCTGCTATTGACGAAATGATACCGACAGACGGGTCCAGTCTGAGGAACAGATCAGTCGGTATACCTTCCCTGAAGGGGTGGCTCGCGCAATAGAGCAGGTTCAGGAAAAGGATAAACGAAATCGACTGGGATATACGTTGTAACCTTATCAAGATCTGATATTTTTTATGTTCAGTTTGCTCAAATCAGATTGCCCGAGCCCCCGATCTGAAGCTAATTTTATATGTTTAACCTGATTTGGCTCAAATTTCTTCCCGTACCACGTTCCGAGCGCAACCATCTCGGCGTCAGCCGCAACCATGTCAGCGGAAGCCACCACGAGATTGAGAGGTATTACCTCTCCAGGTCCACCGGGTCCCCCTGTGCTTAGTATCCGGGTCCCATCGATAACTACCAGGGCTGGTTTCAGAATTGTGACCATATCGACTATGGATTCATGCAGGTCAAATCTGCTGTGAAAAGAAATACGGTCGTAAATCAACCCCATCATGCCCTTCATGGACAGGCTCACCCCAGAAGAACCATGAGACTTGCCAACAGGAACCGCTATTAGAACATCCGCTTCAAGGACTTCATTAACAACTTCCATTGACTTGATCTGCTTGCCGTTCGGAACCTTGACTTCCTTAAACAACCTTTGGGCTTTGACATAATTAACATTGGTATTTGGGATATCTTTACAATATTCAGGAATTCTCGACATCCGCAGGCAATCCTCAGGTGTGCGCAGGGTGTTGTCGAGGATAGAAATCCTTGAAGCCCCTGCCTGATGACATAGTCGCGCGACTTCCCTAACAACTTCCGGATTGGTGTTTGAAGCGGCTTCGGGTGGACTCGAAAAACTCATGTTAGGTTTTATCACAACCTTAGACCCCGGTTTTACAAACCGCTGCATTCCACCCAAACCTTCTACAGCCGCTCTTGTAATATCAGTTGCGCTGGATCCGTAAGAAACAATGACGTCGGGGTACTCTGCCGAAAAAGCCTTGTTCGGCGTCAAAAGATTAATAGATCCCGTAGCCACAGCAGCGCCGGATATCAAACTGGATTTCAAGAATTGTCGTCTGCTCTGTCCTTTGATCATTGTCTCTTCTCCTGTTCCGAAATATTTCCACAAAGGTATTTTCTTCACAAAAATAAATGTTGTCAATATGGACAAGAAATTTATCGATAACCCCTCAAAAAATGGTTGACATTATCGGTTTCTGAATATATCAAATGCGCAAAAAGGCTGTGCCCGAGTATACATTTTATTTGTAACTTCTCATAATCTTGAAACATTAAAGCCCTAAGACATATCTAATGGATATTTATAGTAAAACATATTATCGTGAAGCCTTGCGCGGACACAATTCCGAAAATCTCTGCAAGGACGCCAAAAACCAGTGTCCCGACAGGGCTCACAACGGTTCAAGAATGTTTGTCAAGACTATGGAATTTTGCGTCATTTTTTTGATCGCCCTTTTCGTTTTGTGTTTAGTCTCCTTCCTTTCGTTGAGGCCTACGCTAAAAGAGGTTAGGGGCGAGGCTGGACTGAGTTGGGAGAGGTTTGTGAAGGCCGCAAGGGAGCGAAATGACCTGATACCAGGTTTGGCTGAATCGATAAAGGGTGTTAGCCTGGGGCAGGGAAAACTCGCAGGTAAACTCTTTGAAGAGCGTACAATTTTGCACCGTTCAAATGATCCCAGAGAAATCGTAACCTCTATTGATGAAATGGATCGCCACTTGAGCAAGATCGAGAAACTGGCACAATCCTCCACTGAAATAAGTTCTTACAGCCCTTTCAATCAAACCTGGAAACGCGTGGCAAGCGCAAGTTCCGACATCAAGAACAAACGAATCCTTTATAATCAAACTGTCAGACGCTACAACGACCTGATGGCGCCATTCCCCCAAAGCATCTTCTCTTCAATCTTTGGTTTTGCCCCTCTGCAATACTATCCGGTCAATCAACATGTCGATGACGCAGGGCAATCCTAAACCGACCGGATCATCCTTCCATGGCATCCTGCAACCGATCCGCATGATCAATGGATTTCCGTGCTATTCGGGATTTCTTCTTCGCTGACTTTTCGTATGGAGCCTTTGTTAAAAACGAAACTGGCAAGCACAAGTCTATCCTTCTTGTTGGGATGCAGATATCTGACGCTGAAACCAGGCTTGCCCTCAAAGTGGTAATCAGCGATTGGCAGAATTCCATCGAGTCTCAATTGCCAGGTGATAATCCTTCGCTTAAGCTTTGGTGACCAGCTCATGAAGTACAGTCGCGTGTAGTCACACCCCGCGTCTTTACCTATTGGAGCGTAAGCCACAATAAAGTTATTCTTGACGCCTCGATCGGGATCATCGGTAGAGTTTACAGTGCGCCAGGCTATCATGCGCATGAAAGGAACCGCTTTCTCTATATCATCCGGAGGAGTCAGTTTCATATTATGAGTGAAGATGTATCCTACTCGACCATCCTCTATCTTGACCTTGTACCACACGTCTTTCCGAATATCTTCAGAATTTGGGTCCACTGACGCCATGTCTTCAAGGGATTTGGGCTGATCTACCTGTTTTCCGCGAGTGGCATTCCTGTCCACCGGATTGTTTTTTCGTAGAGTAACAACACGCTCATATATCTCAAGTTTTTTACCGGGAGGAAGCGTTTCAACAATTTCTTGGTGTCTTCCCGGGGCCAATCTGAAATTCGCCTTGGTCTTTGTTACCGCCTCTGCCTGTATGGGCATACCTTCAATGGATATCCGGAGTTCCTGCGTCCTGTGAATTATATCCTCACCACCAACAGCCCTCTGCTCGATATACCCCTCTCGACCGTCACGCGTCCGCGCTCTAAACATATCCCCAACCTTATCTATAAGGTGAACGGAAGTCTCTGCGGGTAATTTGCGGATAACCTCTGAATTTGGGTTTGCAGTCTGATATAGTGATGTGGTTCTTATTGTCATACCATCCTTTGGAGTGAACTGGGTCTTCTTCTTGAGAATGGTGGATTGCGCCTTGAGAAGTAGCTCCCTCTTGACCGTTTCAATCTCCTGGCAACCAGAAAGAAGACCGATAATAAACATGAGCGCAAAAGCCAGGGCAGGGTTATAGCTTTTGGTTGAATTTTGTGGTCTATGTTTAAAGATAGCGAGCAATTTTGTCCTCATCGGGATTTGAGTTTATTACTAAACGTGACAAAAATCAAGACAGAGTCCAGTATTAGGTGATAAACCTTATGTTCAGGTCTATATTTGTCGAAGCGCTGTTAGTAGCGTGAGCCATGTTAATTGGTTCTCAAGACCTCCATACGAAGGCATACTGGTGAACATGATGCGGATGCTCCCAACCAACGACACTCGTTACGGAAAACCATGACACCATACAATTCTCGAGCTCATAAATCTATTGCTCACAAACAGGTTCATTCATGGAAGTAATCACGACTCACTTGAATGCTGATTTTGACGCCTTTGCTTCAATCGTGGCTGCAAAAAAGATCTATCCTGACGCCGTGGTGGTATTTCCAGGTTCGCGTGAAAAAAGCCTTCGGGATTTTTTCATGGAATCAACTCTATACATTCTATCCATAGAGCGCGTCAAGGATTTGGATTTCACGAAAATTCACAGGGTTGTTCTTGTCGATACCAGACAGAAAGGCCGGATTGGTCAACTGGCCGAAATTTGTGACCACCCTGGAGTTGACGTCCACATTTTTGATCATCATCCTAGTTCAGATGATGACATCAGAGGCTCGGTCGAAATTATCAAGAGCTATGGCGCCACAGTAACAATATTTATTGAAATGCTCAGAAATAGGGGATTTGAAATCAATGCTGAGGAAGCGACAATTCTCTCTTTGGGAATATATGAAGACACGGGATCTTTCTGCTTTTCATCAACCACACCCAACGATCTGGAAGCCGCAGCCTGGCTTATTGGTAAAGGCGCCAATCTGAATATTGTATCGAACATGATGACTAGCGAGCTAAACCGGGATCAGATCGATATTATGCATCAACTGATTGAAGATGCCCGTTTGTTCAACATCGGAGGCGTCGATGTAGTCGTGGCGATAGCTGGAGCTGAGGGATATGTGGGCGATTTGGCTATACTGGTTCACAAATTCAAGGATATGGAGAGCCACGACGCCATGGTCGCACTGGTCAGAATGGAGGACAGGGTCCATTTAATCGCCAGGAGCAGCGCCGATTCGGTCAATGTAGGAGAGATTGCCTCAGTTTTCGGTGGAGGCGGTCATCCAACCGCCGCCAGCGCTACTATCAGGGACATGTCATTGTATGAGGCGCGCGATAAGGTTGTAGCATTGTTATATGAGAAAGTTCGTCCCAAACAAAAGGCCGTTGAAATTATGAGTAGGCCTGTAGTGAGCATTGGGCCGAACCAGACAGTAGAAGAAGCTTCAGAACTCCTTGGGCGTTACCAGATTAGTTCTCTACCGGTAGAACGTAATGACTCCCTGCTTGGAATTCTCCACCGTCATGCTGTCGATAAGGCTGTTCACCACGGGCTCAATCATCATCTTGTTTCTGACTTTATGAATCCGGGTATTGTTTTTGTAACCCCGGATGATTCAATTGAGAGAGTCCTTCAGGTATCTGTCGAAGGACGCCACAGGCTTGTTCCGGTGATTGATGAGGGGCGAATGATAGGAGTCATATCCAGAAGCGACTTGCTCGAACATCTCAAACTTCCGAGGTCAAGTGATTCTTCTGGTCCTGAAAGTTTTTCAAGCGACAGGGAAAAACGCAAAAATGTCAAGAAATTACTGGACGAACGTCTTCCCAGACGGGTCTTGAAAGTCTTGAGGACAGCCGGTGAGGTGGCTGAAAAAAATAATGACCATATATATCTGGTTGGAGGGGCCGTTAGGGACCTGCTTCTCCGAAATCACAACCTCGACATTGACCTCGTCATCGAAGGCGAAGGAATTCCATTCGCTATGAAACTTGCCGAAGGGTGTTCTGACTGCAGGCTCAGAAGCCATGAAAAATTCGGTACAGCGGTGATCGTTTTTGAGGACGGTTTCAAGATAGATGTCGCCACTGCGCGCCATGAATATTATGAAAGACCAGGCGCATTGCCAATCGTTGAAGTCAGTTCAATCAAAAGGGACCTGTTCAGGCGCGACTTCACCATGAATACGCTCGCAGTAAGCTTGAATTCCGACTCGTGGGGCGAATTGATAGATTTTTTTGGAGGGGTTAGAGACATTAAGGACAGAGCGATAAGAGTGCTTCATAATCTGGCCTTCGTTGAAGATCCTACCAGGATATTGCGAGCTGTTCGCTTCAGCAGCCGTTTTGGCTTCATGATCAGTAAACACTCCATGTCTTTGATAAAAGGCGCATTGAAAATAAAGGTCTTTGATCGCGTCGAAGGGAAAAGAATCCTCAACGAGCTTATTCATGCGCTGGATGAAAAGAATCCACTGGCGCCGGTAAAGGCCATGGCCGAACTGGGGATTCTACAGGCGATATATGCTCCTATGACGATAAGTCCAAAAATATTTTTATTAATTGATTCCGTTACAGGTGTTCTTTCCTGGTGGAAATATCTATTCCTTCCGGACAAGATTCAGTCATGGGTTGTTTATTACCTGGCGCTGACAGATTCGATGGATGAAAAGTCATTCGAAGGATCGCTCCAGAGATTTTCGTTTGCTAGAGGCCACATGACACATCTGATTCAAGAGCGCCTGAAGTTAAAATCTTGCATGGGACTTCTCGATCGAGGAGGCTTGACTAAATCGAGTGAAATCTTTAAACTCCTCGACAAGCTTTCGTTGGAATCCCTTTTGTACATAATGGCCAAGACAACAAGGGAGCAAACTAGAAGAATAGTTTCTGATCAAATCATTCATTACAGAAATGTCAAACCGCTCATGAATGGTTCACACCTAAAATCCATGGGCTTGAAACCTGGCCCGTTATATGGGGAAATTCTTGCCTTTCTTCGTGATGCGCGTTTGGATGGAATTAGCAATACAATTGAAGATGAACGGAGACTGGTAACGCAGAAATTTCTTGAGGTCTCCAAATTTGACGAGTAGGCGTGTCTGGAATCGGGGGACACTATATTAATGACTGGAGGTCATAATGGACAAAGGCGGCTCAAAGAGAGTCAAGATTTTTGACATTACTCTGCGCGATGGTTCTCAGAGCAAGGTTGCTACCAGGATCAAACTCGACGATCTGCTTAAAGTAGCATCCAAACTGGCAGATTCGGGAATTTACGGGGCAGAAACCTGGGGCGGGGCGACTTTCGATGTTTGCGTGAGATACCTGCGTGAGGATCCTTGGGAAAGAGCCAGAAAGCTCAAGGAAGTAATGCCGAATGTCAAGAGTATGATGCTTATCAGGGGGCAAAACCTGGTAGCATATTCAAATTTTCCGGATGATGTTGTAGTCAAATTTGTGGAAACAGCCGCCAGAAACGGAATAGATGTCTTCAGGATTTTCGACGCATTAGATGATATCAGGAACCAGGAAACAGTAATAAAGGCCATACGGGAAGTGGGTAAAATTGCAGAAGGGGCCGTTTGTTACACTATAAGTCCAGTCCATACCATTGAGAAATTCGTCTCCAAAGCCAGGGTCCTTGAAGACAAGGGTGTTCATCAGATAGCCATCAAGGATATGGCAGGTCTAATAGACCCATATACAACTTTCGAGCTGGTTTCAAGTCTGAAAAAAGCCATCAACGTTCCTATTCATCTCCACACCCATGACAATTGTGGTTTGGGAATGATGTCTGTGCTTAAAGCAGTTGAGGCCGGATGTGAGATGGTTGATTCAGTCCTGAGTCCGTTCTCCGGCGGAACCGGGCATCCATGCACCGAATCTCTTGTTTATTCTCTGGGAAGGCTCGGATACGAAACCGGTTGTGATCTGAAGAAGCTTACCAAAGCTGCCGAAGAGGCTAGGGCAGTCCGTAGCCTTTACAGCGATTTTGAAGCTCCTTATAGTGGTGTAGACTGCAAGATGCTCATCACCCAAATCCCCGGCGGAGTTATGTCCAACCTTGCCAGTCAATTAAGACTCCAGAACGCCATTGATCGAATTGATGAAATTATAGATGAAATTCCACGAGTCAGGGAAGATCTGGGATATATTCCACTGGTAACCCCAACGTCACAAATCGTGGTCTCCCAAGCCACATTCAACGTTATGCTGGGTCGATACAAGATTATCGCCAACCACACCGCAAACCTGCTCAAAGGCATGTACGGCGAAACTCCTGCGCCGGTTAACAAAGAACTCCAGAACCGCGTTCTAAAGGGTGAACAACCTATCAGTGTCCGACCGGCAGAACTTATCCCTCCAATGTGGCCGGAATTGGAACAAAAGTTCCCGGGGCTTACCGAAGAGGAAATCCTCATTCACGCAATATTCCCACATGAAGCCCAGGGATATTTTGCGGAAAAAAAATAACAAAATAATTCGCCCATTAAAGAAAGTCACCCAGGTGACTTTCTTTTTTTTAACAAATCAATCCAGAAGCCTCTAAATGGGTTCCCCGGCGTCGCCAAACCCTGAACTTTCAGAGTTGCCCGTTGTCAATTAACTCAAGGTTTTTGGAAAAAGTTTAACGAGGAGATATTCATGAAAGTCAGGGAATGCATGACAACGAATGTCATTACCGTGGGATTGGCCACCCCTCTAAGGGAACTGGCCAAAATCCTTCACGAGAAAAATATTAATGGTGTTCCGGTCGTTGATTCCGACAACAAGGTGGTAGGAGTAGTATGCGAATCTGATCTTCTTGACCAGAATGTGCCGTTGCATATCCCCACGGTTTTCGTAATCCTCGATTCTATCATCCCCTTAGAAAATCCATGGAGATTACACAAGGATTTCAAACGCATCACCGCATCTACAGTGGAAGATGTCTATTCATTCCCCGCAGTATGTGTCGATCCGGAAACAGATGTTTCAGAAGCCGCAGAAATCATGACAGGCAAGAAATATTACACCATTCCTGTGATCAAGGATGAGGAACTGGTTGGAGTCCTGGGCAAGGGCGACATCATCAGGGCGATAGCGCAGGGTATGTTGTAGGCAGAATTTAAATGTAATAAATGCAACGTGATACTGTTATTTGTTAAATAAACATAGCGCTATTTTTTGTAAAAGCTATATTTTACTTTAAAATATGTTGACAACATGTGGTGATTATGATTAAAAGCTTCGCAACAGCGGGTGGCGTAGCCCGCTGCAACATACCTTTTCTCCAATGCGAAGCCCCGGTCCACATCCTCCTTTCCGGGGCTTTCCTTTGTCCAGATTTGCAAAATTACCCAAAAACCTGCATGAATTTATCGTCTTAATTATATTCTGGCGCGAGGCGAATTTGGATCGGAACAGTATATCGAAAATTCTTGAGCAAGTTAGGGATGGCGAGCTATGTGTTGAGGATGCCTGTGAGAAATTCAAGGGTCTTCATGTAGAGGAGATGGGATTTGCGTCTTTGGATCATCACAGAGCGTTGCGTCTGGGGTTTCCGGAAGTTATCTACGGTGAGGGCAAGACATCGGATCAGATAATACGAATTTTCGATTCACTGATTTTGAAGCAGGACACGGTTCTTGCCACAAGGGTGGACGAGGAAAAATCCCTGACGGTCATGACCAGGATAGAAGGTCTGGAATACAATCCACTTGCTCGGACCCTTCTTTATCAGAAAATAGAGAAAGAGCCTGCAAAAGAAGGCTTGGTACTGATTGTCGCCGCTGGGACATCGGACTTGCCGGTTGCAGAAGAGGCCAAAGTGACAGCCCATGCGTTTGGAGTAATGGTCGAGACGATTTATGATGTTGGAATCGCAGGTATTCACAGGCTCTTCAGACACTATGAAAAGCTGAAGAAGGCTAGCGTCATAATAGTTGTAGCGGGTATGGAAGGCGCTTTACCGAGCGTTGTAGGGGGGTTAGTCGATAAACCGATAATCGCTACTCCCACATCGATTGGCTATGGGGCTTCATTCGGAGGAATTGCAGCTCTTCTCGGAATGCTGAATTCCTGTGCTCCCGGTGTGATGGTGGTGAACATAGACAATGGTTTTGGAGCCGCCTATGCCGCATCTATAATAGTAAGATCGACCAGCAGGCAGCTATAAACAAATTCTAGAGTTTTAGAAACTGTTTCAGTTCCCTGCTTTTCTTTGGCCCTATTCCCGAAACATGCTCAAGCTCACTTAATGATTGGAACGCGCCTATTGCCGATCTATAGGTAACTATTCTTTCGGCCATTCCCGGTCCTATTCCCGGAGCTGCTTCAAGGTCTTCTTTTGAGGAAGAATTTATGGAAATCTTTTTTCCCAATGCAATCAATTGCGTTCCTGATATTCGGGATATTGATAAGGAAGCGCCACTTCCCTCTAAATTAACCAAACTGTCACAAGGCAACACCTGACTGACGGGCTCATTTGGAAAAAAGCTGCTGTCAAAGCTTTTCAGAAGTTCTTTCAGGCTTATCGGATCAGCGAAACTTCTGGTACCTATCATAGCGCCATCGATAGCCACCTGATAAACGCACTCGCCTTGCAGCGAGCCTTGCAGGGAATCTTTCGGATTAAAAAATCGAATCGCGGCTGAAAAGAGGGGTATTGAAACGCAGACGGAGATTATTCCAATTAAGGCGAGCAAAGATTGTGCGATCGAATTCTGTTCCCTATCCATCAAGGGTTTCAGCCATATCTTTTTGGAGCTTGTAGTCAAAACTATCTACAAGAGCGCTCCATGAAGCCTGAATAACATTCTGGTTAAAACCTACCGTCCACCAGACATCCTCGCCATCTGTAGATTCTATTAAAACGCTGACAGTAGCGCCTGTGCCGGATGTGCCTTCAAGAACTCTAACCTTAAAGTCCGTAAGATGCACCCTGTTGACGCTTGGATAGAAATTCCCCAACGCTTTTCTAAAGGCATTATCTAGCGCATTCACGGGCCCGTTGCCCTCGGCGGCGCTAAATTCCATCCTGTCCCCGACAACTATCCGGATTACGGCGTCAGAATACGTTTTTGTATCACCCTGACGCTTTGAATTTGTGACATTAAATCCGTGAAGGGTGAAAAATTTCTTGTGCAATCCCAACATGCGCTTCATGAGCAGTTCAAAGGAACCGTCGGCAATGTCATACCTTGCGCCTTGGGCCTCAAGGTCTTTAAGTGTTTTGAGTATTTCTGAAACACGCGGATCGTCAGGGGCGATCTTTATTCCGTACTGCGACGCTTTCTGAGCCAGAGCCGCCCTGCCGGCCTGTTCCGATATCGGGAAATTGCGCGTTGCGCCTACAATATCCGGGTCTATGTGTTCATAGGCCGACGTGTTCTTGAAAACAGCGCTTGAATGAAGCCCTCCCTTGTGAGCAAATGCCGAGGCGCCGACGTATGGTTGGGCCTTGTTGGGAGTTCTGTTTGCCATTTCGTCTACAAATTCAGAAACATGCTTCAATAGACGCAGTTTTTCGGGTTCAATCTGGATTCGCTTCATCTTTACACTCAAGGCCGGAATAATCGATATCAGGTTGGCATTCCCGCACCTCTCACCAATTCCGTTAATGGTGCCCTGAACATGTGTTACCCCCGATTCAATTGCGACAAGCGAATTGGCTACCGCTGTCTCTGAATCGTTATGACAGTGAACTCCCAGGTCTTTGTGAACATGCTTCCTGAGCTCATGGATAATTTCCATCACCTCCGATGGCAAAGCCCCGCCGTTGGTATCACACAGACAAAGCACGTCACTCGATGGCTGAGCGGCTTTCAGGGTCGCGATGGCATATTCAGGATTCCTCTTGAAGCCGTCAAAAAAATGTTCAGCGTCAAAAATCACTTTTTTAAAATGAGATCGTAAAAAGGACAGTGATTCAGAGATCATGGAAAGGTTTCGTTCAAGCGGTACGGCTAAGATTTCGCGTGCGTGAAGATCCCAACTCTTTCCCACCACAGTAACAACCTCCGTTCCAGTATCAATAAGAGCTTGAAGTTGTGGATCTTTTTCTGGTGAGAGATCAGCCTTGCAAGTGCTCCCAAAAGCCGCAATTCTGGCATGACGAAAGTTCAGCGCTTTTACCAGTTGAAAGAAGCGCTTGTCCTTGGGGTTTGATCCCGGATAGCCCCCCTCAATCAAGTCTATACCAATTTCATCCAACTTTTGAGCAATTCTTAATTTATCGTCAAGGGAAAACGTTATCCCCCATGTTTGGGCGCCATCGCGCAAAGTAGTGTCATATAGCTCAATTTTGGTCAATTCACTGCTCCGTTTTCTCTGGTTCTTATAGAGCTTTTTCCATCTCGAAGACATCGTGTAGAACTCTGACGGCCAATTCTGCATATTTTCTCTTAACGACGCAGGAAATCTTGATTTCCGATGTCGAAATCATCTGAATGTTAATCCCCTCACGCGCCAGGGCTGCAAACATCCTGGA
>CAITZA010000472.1 GCA_903896745.1 uncultured Desulfomonile sp.
CTCCTCAGAGAATCAAGGGCGCAAACATCGTATACTCTCAGGCGACCGATGCGAGCTTCCTCCGACGGGAGCCGCCCGGCTCATGCCGTAATTCGTCTTGGAGCCCACGACCGGGATCGAACCGGTGAACCTCTTCCTTACCAAGGAAGTGCTCTACCTACTGAGCTACGTGGGCACAACAAAATCCGGCTTTACGGTTGAGATTCTGAAACAGGATCGATAGCGCAAGGCCGGTTTCAAATGAAAACACTCAGATATCAATCTCTGAGATCAGGTCGTTGGAGCGGGAAACGGGACTCGAACCCGCGACGTTCAGCTTGGAAGGCTGACGCTCTACCAACTGAGCTATTCCCGCAAAAACCGTACACAAAAAACCGAGCCGTTTATTGATGGTGGAGGGGGGAGGATTCGAACCTCCGAAGGCGTCGCCAACAGATTTACAGTCTGCCCCCTTTAGCCACTCGGGAACCCCTCCACATGGAGCTGGCGATGGGACTCGAACCCGCAACCTGCTGATTACAAATCAGCTGCTCTACCGGTTGAGCTACGCCAGCAAACGGCTCCTCTATGAAAACAAAATATTTATACTAACAGAATACGCTTGTCAAGCTATTTTGTTCCGAGCATGCAAAAAAAGTCTTTACTGGTCAGAATAACATATACGTTGCGGATATCATACCAGCCAGAACGAAATTGCCATCGGTTAAAGCTTCTAGAAATAGTCTGTCAATCAGGTGACGTTCGACCAGAAAAGCAAACAACAGGTAATAGACTCCTATATTAATGGTGAGCAGAAAAGCGACTTTAGGGGTCAAGCCGGTAAGTCCCAAGATTAACAGCAGGAATGCCAGCAGGAGCAATAAATAGTTTAACATTTTTCTTGTTTTGGTGGCTCCAAGCAAGATTGGAATGGTTTCGCGGCCCATAATTCTGTCTCCCTGGATGTCGAGGAGATCGGAGAGGGCGGTTCTCCAGAAAACCAGAGTGAAGGCCAGAATGAACGTGGTCAGGATAGCCAGAGAGCTTGGAACATAGTCAAAATCAAGCATGGGGACTACGCATGCCGCCATAGCCCAGCCAGTAGCGACCAACGGGGTTTTGGAACCGGGCAAATCCTTGAGAGCGCGCCAGTGTTTAACGGGAAATCCGAAAAAAGTGAAAATCGGTACAGAATAGAGCAGTCCAGTAATCGTCATCATGATTAACATCAAACCCGACAAAAAGCTGATCTTAAAACTGAGGGCTATGGCAAGAAGGCTGGATGACAAACCGATAATGGTTAGGGCCTGACCGTGGGTGGCGTAAAAAGCAGCAATCTCCGGAGTGTTGAATCTTACAGCCCCAGCGCGTTCCTGTATTCGATTAAGCAAATGCATGGAAAAAACGAACAAGGCCGTTACAGTGGGGGGAACCCAGGTCAATGGTTCTGAAAGAAGCGACAGACATGCGACAGTGAGGCCTGCCCCTCCCAGTGCCGCCCATCCGTAAATCATGACCGAAATGTCCCCAAGCATTCTCAACCGGGACAACCAGTCGCCACGCTCAGCCCTATCTATCTGTTTTAATTTTTCTATAACCTGCCTGATTTGCCAGTTGGGGGTACTTGCGCCCGCAGTGACGGCGACCGTATCAATTCCGGTCAAATCGAAGGGGTCTAATTCGTCGTCGGTTTCGATGTGCATGACGGGTTTTCCGTGATCAGACGCTACCTTGGCAAGCCTCTGGGTATTACCCGACCCCTTTCCGCCAACTACTATAACAAGGTCGGCCTGTCGGGCGAGTTCATCGACCTCAGCCTGACGCTTTTTTGTAGAATTGCATATTGTGTTGTAAACCTTCATCCGGGCGCCACAGGCCTCGAGAAGGCTCACAACGTTATTGAAGGTTTTCGGTTCCTGAGTGGTCTGGGCAACCACACAAATGTTACGATGCAGTGGAATAGAGGTGACGAGATTTTCCAGTTGCGAACCGGAAACGACTAACGCGCCACTGGACGCAAATCCAACCAAGCCCCTGACCTCAGGATGATCAGCATCGCCAACAATAATACAAAAGTCCCCCCTGTCAGCGTGCTTGCGAATGAAAGCCTGAACCTGCGAAACACGAGGGCAGGTGGCGTCAATGATGGTTACTCCCCTGGAGTCCAGGGTTGATCTCTCCTGAGGAGAAATCCCGTGAGCGCGAATGATTACCGTACCATCCTTTATATCATCGACTGAATCTACCTGAGAAATACCCTTTGAATTAAGTAGCTTAAGAGTCTGAGGATTGTGAATCAGGGGGCCATAGGTGACTATTGGTTTTATTCGGGCCTCCCTTTGCAGGTCGAGAGCCATTTCGACCGCACGGCGTACTCCCATGCAAAACCCCGCTGTCCTGGCCAGTCTTATTTTCATTTTGCCGTTACCAGAAATATACTAGGACAAAGTCGTGCAGACCGAAAGAAAGTTCACCTTGATAATTCCTCAAATCTCGTTACCAAGCCCCGCTGACCACAGTGATAGCGCTTTCCGCTCCAATCAATATAATCCGAAAATATTGAGCGCAAATATACGTAAGTTAAGAGCGCCATGAGTGGGAATACCGAAACAAGCCACACCGCTTTTGGAACCGAATGAGGGTTAATTCTGTTCAGAATTAGCACTGCTCCAAAAAAGGCGAAAAGGAAAAAAGCGGACACAAGGACATGTAAACCGGCTGACCAATGAAAAACTCCGGTCCCCACGAACCATAAACTGGCCATAAATGTGACGGTGAGCATGAATTGCCAGATCATGGAAGAAATCCAAACTCCGGGGTTTGTGAACTTGGGAAAAAGAATCTGCCTGTCAAGAAAACCTATAAAACCAGTGAAAGATTGGCGGGTTAGGGGTGTTTCCATGACACTTTCGAGCGAAAAACAGATTTTTTCGCCGGAATCAGACAAGACATTTCCTAACACAAGATCATCAACCACGGTCTGACGCCAGTACCCGGAAACATTCAATCGATCAAAGACCTCCCTTTTGATAGCCGTACTGCCACCCCACGGTTTAGGAGCGATTGCGATCAGAAGGGACAAGAACGCGCCATAGATCGCCTGGCAAACGCCAGCCAACGTGGCAGGCTTGGGATTGAACGTTCTAAACGTAGTGACCGCCGCAGCGGTTCCCTGGCGGATGGGACGGGTGATGGAATCTAACCAGTCTGGTCTGGCAATGCTGTTACCATCACAGGTCACAACTATCTCTGTCTCCGAACGGACGCGTCCCGCCGCAAAGGCTAACCCATGATTTTTTTGACCGCAGAGACTCGTTCGTCCGCTGATCAAGACCTCAACGCGCGGATAGTCAGCGCCAAGCCTTTGAAGAGAAGGCCAGATGGGGTCGAATTCATCTTCAATGATGAAGGAGACTATATAATTCGGATAGGACTGGTTCAGAAGAGATCTGAGGATGACATCCTGAGAATCAGAAACACCTTTTACGGGACACAGAACCTGAATGAACGGAGCGGGAAGGGTATGTGGCGCGTCGGGGCGGGAGTTACCAGCCAGAACGAGTTTTAACAACCCGAGAATCAATAAAAAGACGACCGATAAGGTCGTCAAAACTATGAGCGCGATAATGAGCAAGTCTTGTTTCTTAAACCCCGACCGAGTGTATCCTGCCCAGATGACAACAGAGACACATTAAAATTAAAAAAGGGTGTAATAACCGTTGATTCTACTGAGTGACGCTAATTTTTACATTGCACGTCAACCCGTCTTTTATTCTTCCTTCCATGTTATCGAGCAAGCACTCTATTTCATAATCCGCAGGCGACTCAAGCGCGGGATTTCGACTAACCCACGGGATGCGGCTTACCTTACAGGGAAACTTCTTTTCGGGGATGGCGTCAAAAGTAACCGAACCACGGTCACCGGCTTTAAGTTTGACCAAGTCAAGCTCATGAACCTTGCAACGCACGAGCATGGGATGAGTAGTGGCGACTGTAAGTACCGGAGATCCGGCAGGTAACTCCGAATTGATCCGAAGCTCAGGAGACAGCCAGATGACCTGTCCATTAATGGGCGCTGCGATAAAGGCAATTTCAAGGGGTTCCTGGCTCTTGGAATAGCTGCGTTTGGTTTGGTATTCGAGGAGATCCAGGTCCCTTTTTTGTTTGTCCTCGATGAATTTGAGATCCTCCTCGGTTTTTCGAATACCATCTTCAGCCTGCTTAATGGTCTCTCTTACCTCAAGGAGCTGCTTGCGCGAGCTTTCAACCTCGCGTTCCTTATTCACAAGAGTCTCCTGATCAGCCATCCCCTTGGCGCCGAGGGCCTTAATGTCCTCAAATTCGTGCTCGGCCTTTTCAAGAGCCATTTTCTTGAGTTCAAGGGAAACCTTGTTTAGTTTATCAAGATTAATCTGCTGATCGTACAGAGCGTTCCTGAGTTTCAGGACATCGGCGGGAAAGAGAATCTGGTGGACCTGCATCATTGCCTGGCGATCTAGCTTGTATTTGACAAGAACGCTATCCTGGGACACCTGCTGACCTTCCCTGGCATCAATACTGAGAATTTCGCCACCGTATGGAAGGGCGGTTCGTCTCTGAAGATCGGAAAAACTCTTGCCTCTGAAAATGATTTCAGCTTCGGATTTTGCGTCTGCAATCTGTGGCACGATGGCGGCCTTGGCGGGCACAGGGCTCGACACGGCCTTTTTGGGTTCCTGAGTCACGACCAACAATGCCAACGACGCTACAGCGACAAAACATGCCAGAAGCACTCCGTAGGCTTTAACCCTTGGTCTGGGTTTGTCAGTATCGAATCGCGGCATTGTATTTATTTAAACCTCCTGCCATGGTGGCCAGATCGATGAGCTCGTTCACTCTGGCTTGTAGATCCTGAGCGGCATTCAGATGCGCCTCTACGGTCTTAACCCGTTGATCCGAGTATTCGCCATAGTCAATATTTCCCGATTTGTACATTATGGCGGCTTTTTCTTCAGCGAGGTCGGCCAGTTTTGCCTGCTCACGTGACAGTGAAGACTGTTCGCCAGAGGAATCGATCTCTCCACGAATTCTCTTGAATTCGCTGTAAAGCTTCTCAGAGAGCTGCTTTCGGTCTATCTCAAGTTGCTGTGCCTTAAATTTCTGTCTGGAAATATCCCTGACCCGCTTGAAACCGTCCCAGATGATGTAATCCAGGCCCAAGGCCATGTTCACACCTGATGTGGTGTTAGGGGTGTTCTTGTTGTCCGTGAAGACGAACAGGGGTTTGGGAACGAGCTGCAAATACGCGCCCGTGACCATTACAGACTGTGCCTGCTCCTTTTTAGCCGCCATTCTGAGTTTTATATTTCGCCCTTGAACGTCAGCAAAAGTTATCCAACGACCGTTAAAACCATCAAGAATCTGGTTTGCGGCATCGCGTGTATCGAGCGGAAGATAGTAATCGGGATGATAACCCATAAATGACTTGAGAATAGTGGTCTTCTGTTCCAATTCTCTTTCAAGACTCTTGACTTTCAGTTGTTGAGCCTTAACAGAGTTGGTCCAGGACTGCAGAGTAACAGAATCAAGATTTCCCTGATCGAACTTGCTCTTGCCAAAATTCAGCTTGTTGTTGTGTATAGCCAGAATCTGCTTCTGACCACGTAGGGTGGCCTGGAGAGTATTAATTCCGTAAAAAAGCTTGGCCATTTGAGCCACATTCTCGGAAATCTTGTCAAAATGCGCCAACTTGGCCAGGTCCACAAAGATGGATTTTGCCCGAATCTTGATCAATGCCTCGTAAGGATTCCAGTTTGTCATTGCAAATTGCACGTTGAAACGCGACGGATTCGGATTGTTGGCGTCATCGGTTCGTATGAAATAATACCGGGTGATCAACTGAAAGGTGGGCATTAATTCGGAATGAGCGTCTTTAAGATCCAGGGACGCAACCTGTATGTCCAACTTGTTTGAAACCAGAGATTCGGAATGCACAAACGCATAGCGAATACAGGTCGGGAAGTCAAAATATCCGAACGGTTCCTGGCCAGACGGTGAAACGGTATTTGCAAAAACGTTTGAACTGGAGCCTAAAACAAGGATGCAAGCAATCAGAATTCGGGCCGATACTGAAACGCAAGATGAGTTTAGACGCTTGATGAAGCCCCAAGCGGAGGAAAAATTCAAACAACTTGCACTTCCTGCTAAAGCGCTCACGCTATTCCCATACCCTGAAACCCGTTAAGACGTTACTCTAAGGGTCAAATTCAATTAACTGTAAATATTAAACTATCTACCAAATGAATAAAAACTGTATTTCTGCGATAAGTATATCCAAGAAGCAAATGAATGTCAACGAAGTTTTATGACAGGAAAGGCTAAGGCGACAAGAAGGCTCTGACGGTTTAAGGATCAGTTGTAACAAACTACCGTTATTCCAGATAAAGACTAATAAAATATTTGGGGCGAAAAAAGTATTCGCGTTACCTGCAGGCGGCCAATAGTTGATGACCGTGGAAACCAGACGGCAATCTCATTTGACTCGGGACCATAATTGGTCATATCCGTTTTTTTCCCTGGAACGTGTAATCATGAAATCGCCCTTTACCCCATATACGAAAAATTCGATTTTGGCCTTGCTGGGCAAGGTAACGAATATTTTGTGTTCCTCGAAAGACCAGACGCCGTCAATTCCGGTTGGATGAGCTTCACTAAAGATCCTGCACGTGCCATCCTTTCTGAATGTCATCAGTGTTCGGAAGGAAGAGTCCGTGAATGAACCAGGCTTTTCGGCCAACGGATTTTCCTCCGGCAATTTTTCCCAACTGCCAATGAGAATCTGTCCATCCAGATTGGCCTGATAAATTTGCTCTGGCGTTATTCCTCCTGAGGAGAAAGCATTGCCTGGAAAGCAACCAAAAAGAATAACGGCTATTATTAGAGCCTTTGATATTGAAAACAATGGCACTCTCTTTCGGACAGGCGATGGTGGCCCTGAGGGCCTCCTTCGAACCGACGAATTGGTATGGCGCAGCGAAGTTCTACGCTACAGGCAGTCTTATGACACAAAAAAAACGACCACAGCAAAAACTTTATAGGCTTGACTATAAAAAAAATCCTATCGTGACCAAACATGCACAAAATTGAAGCTTACTGAAGACCCAAAAGAGTAATGACTTTGAATATTATATGGAACCAGTCAATTTTAGGACGCTTAAGCAATAAGCGTTTTATTCGTGTAGCGAATCAGTGCAAAAAAACTAATAGTATCAAGATATAACATCAGCAATAGTAATATTTACAGATTTTTTAATAAGAACATACTTTTTAAGTAAAATATAACTTATCAACATCAATAATTTTCTTGACACACAAATAAGCGCATGATACGTCCCTGCGCCAGGGTTAGTTCGGGGGCGATGTTAGAATGCATTTCCTCAGCTTACACACTTTTTAGGTGTATAGACCTGTCCCAATAAAGGAGGGTATGATGGTCAAGAGAATTCTAATTTTTTCACTTTGTTTAACGACGCTGATGATGGCGTCACTAGCAATGGCTGGCGGCAAGGTTGTAGCGCCTGCGGCGCCTGTGGCCTGCGCTCCACAGGCATACGGTCCGACGGTTGGGCCCAACCCGGCCTACTGGGGTGACGCTCCCTTTCCAGGACTGTGTGGTGGAGTGGTAGCGCTTCCGTTTTTAGTAGTTGGCAGTCTTCTTGGTGGAAATACAGTGGCGCCACCGGTTGCGCCTCCGGCATATGGGGCGCCGGCATACGGGGCTCCGGTGTACGGGGCGCCGGTTCCCAGAGCCTACGGACCAGTTCCAATGGTTCCAAATTGCGCTCCGGTTGCTCCGCCGGCATGTGGGCCAACAGCGGCTCCGGCGTGCGGTCCGGTTCCCTACGGCGCAGGTGGCCTGGGTGGCGGTCTGTTAGGCGGTTTGCCCTGTCTTGAGCTGTGCTCGGGCATACTTGGCGGTCTAGGCGGTGGATTAGGCGGCGGACTAGGATTCGGTCTGTAGAATCGGGATTCGACATTGCAAACCACACAATCGTGATTTGTAGCAACAGGTAAACTCAACTCTTTATAGCGAACTCATCAAAAAGTAATAATCCTTCCAATCCTACGGGGACTTCAAGTCCCCGTTTTTCCATTTTCGCTGATTCATTTTTAAACAAGGGTTTTTTCGAGCGATTTTTGTTATTCTCGTTTCTATTTGAGGGTAACAGAATAAATCGTTAAAGGTGGGAGTCCGGGTAAGACATGGATTTCAGAGACGGAAAGGACGCTTCAGATCGCCTCGAAACAATAGAAGGTGTTTTGGAAAAACTGGTTTTTTCCCATCATGACCATGATTTTATTATAGCGAAGCTATCGATAATAGGTAGAACACAGCCGGTAACCATAGTGGGAAGACTTGCTCAACCCCATCCAGGTGAAACTCTAATTCTGAAAGGGAATTGGGAGTTTGCAAAGAACTATGGGGAACAGTTTCGATTCAAGCATGCTGAAACAAAGACACCATCGACGATCAAGGGAATCGAAAAATATCTGTCATCCAATTTGATTAGAGGTATTGGGCCTGAAATGGCCCGTAGGATTACTTCGAAGTTTGGAGATCAGACTCTTGAGATAATAGAAAAAGCGCCGGAAAAGCTGCTTGATGTTTCCGGGATAGGGCAGGGTCGCGCCGGCATGATTTCAGAAGCGTTTCAGCAGCAACGCGAAATCAGGGATGTAATGCTATTTTTGCAAACTCATGGTGTCTCATCAACTTACGCGTACAGAATTTTCAAGAAGTATCAGCAGAAATCAATAGATGTGGTTCGCAGGAATCCGTATGTACTGGCGACAGATATAAGGGGCATAGGGTTTAAATCGGCGGACAGGATAGCGAGCAGTCTGGGAATCGATCAGCGATCTCCTCTCAGAGCGAAGGCAGGACTTCTTCACACACTGGATCTGGCTCAATCTGAAGGGCACACTTATTTGCCACATCCCAACCTGATCGAAAAAGCGCGAGCGCTTCTGAGTGTTGACAACGGTGTTTTGGAGAAAGCCCTGAATGAACTGGCTTCCAGCAGAGAACTGATAATAGACTCAGGGCGCGTCTACCTGGCGCTAATGGCCAGGGTGGAAGATATGGTGGCGTCCCGGTTAAAGGACTTACTGATTTCACCGTTGATTTTGCCGAAAATAGATATTGATGTCGCTATTGAGTGGGTGGAGAAACGCGTAACCATGAAATTGTCCGCAGCCCAGAAGCAGGCAATCAGGATGGCTGTGCGCAGTAAGGTTCTTATAATAACGGGAGGACCTGGAACTGGGAAAACAACTCTATTAAATTCCATTCTAAAGATATTTGACGCAAAAAAGATACGGGCTCTTCTAGGCGCGCCTACCGGCAGAGCTGCCAAACGGTTGTCAGAATCCACCGGAAAAGAAGCAAAAACGGTTCACCGGTTGCTCGAGTACTCTCCGAGTGAGGGGCGGTTCCAAAAGAACGCTGGCAATCCCTTGGAAGCTGATGTTGTTATTATTGATGAAGTCTCCATGTTGGACATCATGTTAACCAATCACCTCTTGGGCGCTACCGACCCGAATTCGAGTCTGATTTTGGTAGGTGACGCAGACCAGTTACCATCCGTAGGGCCGGGAAATGTATTGGCCGATATGATAGAATCTGAAAAGATTCCTTTGATACGTTTGGACACTATATTCCGACAGGCTCAGGAGAGCCAGATAGTAGTGAACGCTCACAGGGTGAACGAAGGCATGCTTCCTTTCAAGGTTTCCAATGATAGGGAACTAAGTGATTTCTATATGATAGAGAAGGATGAGCCTGAGGACATTCTTCGTGTTGTCAAAGAACTCGTTTCGAGGCGAATCCCTGAGCGTTTTCAACTGAAGCCTGCTGAAGAAATACAGGTATTGACCCCTATGAACCGCGGGTTAGTTGGCGCCGAAAATTTGAACAATGAATTACGGGAGTTATTGAATACTCGAGGTAAACCTGTAAAAGGCGGTCGTTTCAGGGTCGGAGACAGGGTGATGCAAACAAGGAACAACTACGATAAGGAAGTTTTTAACGGCGATATTGGAACCATAGCGTCTTTTGACGAGAACTGGGACGAAGCGCTAGTAGAATTTGACTCCAGAAAGGTGACCTATCACGTCAACGAACTGGACGAACTGGTCCTGGCTTATGCAGTCACGGTACACAAGTCGCAAGGTAGCGAATATCCGGCAGTGATCATACCAATATCTACCCAGCATTACGTAATGTTAAAAAGGAATCTCCTATACACAGCCATGACGCGTGGCAAGAAACTGGTAGTGCTTGTCGCCAATCCAAAGGCAGTTGAGATCGCAGTAGCTGAAAAGAATGTTGATCGTCGTTACACAGGACTTGCCGACAAGCTAAAGCGCTAACCACGGTAACTGTATCATCTGTTCAGGTAATTTTTCCTGTCCTGAATCGCCTTTTCGTACAACCTGTAATATTCTTTGGCCGACCGATTCCATGAAAAATCCTTGTTCATGGATCGAATCATTAATCTGCGCCATGTCTGGGGTTCAGACCGGAAAAGATTTAGAGCGCGATTGACAGAAATTTCCAGCTCAAACGATGACGGTGTGACAAACCTGAAGCCAGTTCCGGAATCATTTTCGGGGTCGAATTCGTCAACGGTATCCATCAATCCGCCTGTTGATCTGACGACCGGGATGGTTCCGTATTTAAGTGCATACAATTGATTCAGTCCGCATGGTTCATATCTTGACGGAACCAGAAGTATGTCGGAACCCGCAAATATCTTGTGTGCCAGAAAATAGTCATAGCTTAGAAAGGTAGCGACTTTATCGCCGTGCGACTGATTAATTTCGGAGAAAGCTTTCTGGTAATGAGCGTCTCCAGTTCCGAGCAGGACA
>CAITZA010000473.1 GCA_903896745.1 uncultured Desulfomonile sp.
ACATCCTTCCAAACCCCCGCTTTGGGTGTTGTGTATAAACTCATGGCCGCTGATGACGTGACCGGGAATTTCAGTCCTAAAATAAAAATTTCCCATAATCCCGCTAAGGTTACAAACCCCGGCGTTAAAAAGATTTTTCGTTTTTACAACATGCAGGGTGGGATGATAGGCGACTTACTTGCCCACGTCGATGAGCCGCTGCCGCAAGGGAGGAAAGTGACAGCGCATCACCCGATGTATGATTACATGAAAAAAATATATAAGCCGCCCTATAGGGCTCAAGAACTTATGATGCCAATATTTCTTGACGGGCGTCAGGTTTACAGTCCACCTCCTTTAGAACATAGCCGCCAGATAGCCTTTACACAAACCGGACAGCTTGAACCCGAGTTCAAGAGATTCTCGAATCCACACATTTACAAGGTTTCACTCTCAGAGAAACTTTACAGAATCAAAAAGAGCCTACTGAAAAAGCACGGTAAGTCATTGTCGTCCGCGAATTTCTAAGTCATGCCCGATGAGACGGTCTGATTTCTGTTTTGAGCGGGGCCTGGGGCAGTCAATTTGGAAAAAAGAGCGCTCCCTGGTTTTCCGCCAGGTCTTGACAACATAGTGATTGGCGCCCAAATGACCAATTGTGTTTCTATTCCATGTATGCCAGGGGTTTGAACCGAGTGGGCGCCGGAAATCTTTTGTTGAAGTCTTGAAATCTCGATCAACATTTCAGAAAGCTTCTTTACTGAGATGCCGCAATCCGAGTCAGAGCTTTAGATTGGGGCCCCGGGTAACAGACCAGAATGGTAACTAACACGAAACATCAATGGGGTTTATTAAATGACAGATAATCGCGGTGACAAAACTAACCTGCAAGTTCATGACAGGAGCGATGACCAACAGAAAAAGGAACCCGAATCAGAGCAAACAAATGAGGTCAAGGCCGCAACCGTTTGTGGTAACAGCCATCCTTCAGAAATAACTGCCGCAGAAAGCGTCTCTGAAGACAAAGGTCATGACCTGGCTGAAGCCCTTCAGTTGGCAGAAGATAATAGAGACAAGTGGATGCGCGCCGTAGCTGAATTCGAAAATTACAAAAAGAGAACAATCCAGGAGAGAAGTAAGCTCCTTAAATACAAAAATGAGGAACTCCTTAGAGATATTCTTCCGGTAATTGACAATCTGGAGAGGGCTATTTCCGCCTCATCTCACGATGGATCGGATGCCTTGCTTCAAGGAGTAAAGATGACCGTCGGCATGTTTAGGGACGTATTGGGCCGTTATGGGGTTACCCCTATCGAATCACTTGGAAAAATCTTTAATCCTGAATTTCAGGAAGCTATAGCGGCTCTGAACGATCCTGACAAACAACCCAACTCAATTATCGACGAACTTGAAAGAGGTTACATGTATCAGGACAAATTGCTGCGTCCTGCCAAGGTCGTTGTATCAACGAGATAAAGCGTTATGAAACAAAACGTTAATCATACATTTGGCGCTTCAAATCAGGCGCCGGGAGGAACAGATGGCCGGTAAAGTAATAGGAATCGATTTAGGAACAACCAACTCATGCGTAGCGGTGATGGAAGGTGGAGACCCCGTAGTTATCACCAACTCCGAGGGTGGCAGGACTACCCCGTCGATGGTAGCCTTTTCAGACTCCGGGGAAAGACTCGTCGGACAAATAGCAAAAAGACAGGCGATCACCAACCCGGAAAACACCCTGTTTGCAATCAAGAGACTTATAGGTAGAAAGTTTGACTCCAAGGAAGTTCAGGCCGACACCAAGATATGCCCTTACAAGATCATTTCCGGAAAGAATGGTGACGCGGCTGTCGAATCCAGGGGCAAAGACTACACTCCTGCCGAGGTTTCTGCCATGATCCTGCAGAAGATGAAGCAAACGGCAGAGGATTATCTCGGCGAGGAAGTCACCGATGCAGTCGTAACCGTCCCCGCATATTTTAATGACTCTCAGAGACAGGCTACAAAAGACGCTGGCCGCATCGCGGGACTGAATGTTCTCAGGATAATCAATGAGCCGACTGCCGCTTCTCTGGCCTACGGTCTGGATAAAAAGAAGGAAGAAAAAGTAGCCGTCTTCGACCTCGGTGGTGGAACATTCGACATATCCGTGCTCGAAATCGGTGAAGGCGTTTTTGAAGTAAAATCAACCAATGGAGATACCCACCTGGGCGGTGAGGATTTTGACCAGAGGATAATAGACTATCTGGCAAACGAGTTCAAAAAGGACCAGGGCATAGATCTTCGCAATGACAAAATGGCTCTCCAGAGATTAAAAGAAGCTGGAGAGAAGGCCAAGATCGAGCTCAGCTCATCTATGGAAACGGATATTAATCTCCCCTTCATTACGGCTGACGCTTCAGGCCCAAAGCACCTTACCATGAAGTTTTCGAGATCAAAGCTGGAGGCGCTCGTATCTGACTTGATCGAAAAGACAGTCGGCCCTTGCAAGATGGCGCTTAAAGACGCCGGTGTCACAGCAAGCCAGATCGATGAGGTCATTCTGGTCGGTGGCATGACCCGTATGCCCGCTGTCCAGGCAAAAGTTAAGGAGCTTTTTAACAAGGAACCCCACAGGGGAGTGAATCCTGACGAAGTGGTTGCCATAGGAGCGGCAATCCAGGGAGCGGTGCTCAAAGGTGATGTCAAGGATGTTCTGTTGCTGGATGTGACTCCTCTTTCCCTCGGTATTGAAACACTCGGTGGAGTGTTCACCAGGTTGATAGAGAAGAATACTACCATCCCTACGAGGAAGAGTCAGGTATTCTCCACTGCGTCGGACAACCAGCCATCTGTTTCTATCCACGTCTTGCAGGGTGAGCGGGAAATGGCTCATGACAACAAGACGCTTGGAAGGTTCGAACTGGTTGGAATCCCACCCGCTCCCAGAGGCATTCCGCAGGTAGAAGTTACATTTGACATTGACGCAAATGGTATCGTCCACGTTTCCGCAAAAGACCTCGGCACCGGCAAGGAGCAGTCCATTAAAATTACGGCGTCGAGCGGCTTGAGCGAGGCTGAAATTCAACAGATGATTAGGGACGCTGAGTCTCACGCAGAAGAAGACAAGAAAAAACGTGAACTCATAGACCTCAGAAATCAGGCTGATTCCACGGTTTATATGACGGAAAAGACCCTGAAAGAGCACGGGGATAAAGTCGATGCATCCATTCGCAGCTCAATTGAAGCGGGAATAACAAAAACCAAAACAGCAATGGAAGGCTCAGACGCCGCTGCGTTGAAATCCGCAATGGAAGAACTGCAACAGGCTTCTCACAAACTTGCTGAAGCGATGTATCAACAAACATCGGGACCCGCCGGAGACGCATCTCATCAGCATACCGGTGGAGCTCACTCCGGAGCTTCTGGCTCTTCGTCCAAACCGGACGAGGATGTTGTAGACGCAGATTTCGAGGAAGTAAAAGACACGAAAAAATAAACCATGTTCGTTCGCTGGGGAAATGGTCCCTGACCATCTCCCCAAACTCTTTCTAGTATCCCGGTCTTCACATTTTTAACCTCAACCCCTGATAACCGCCCTCCCCAAACAAACCTTTCAGCAAGCCGGATATATCGTGGCTACAAATTCGGCCACATCCTTCCAGGACGCCTTCTACACAGTTGTACCATTATTATTGGTCAGGCTTGACGATCTTTCTACCGCAAGAATTGTTCATCTTTATTATTTGACCAGAATTAATTTCTCATGATATGTTAAAAAGATAACTTTCGGTTATGACTTCTGCCCTTTATGAGGTTCCAGGCATAAGGCTTGAAAATCTGGATTTAAGAAATCAAGTCATTTACGGTTGTTAAGGAAGATTATATGGCTCAAATAAAAGCGTTTCCTGTGGTCAGGTATGGTCGCGATCTCGCAGATGAACTCGACAAGCTTATAACTCCTCCATACGATGTTATTTCGCCAGAGGAACAGCAGGCTTTTTACAAATCGCATCCCTTTAACATTATAAGGCTGGTATTGGGAAATCAGTTTGCTGAAGATGACCAACAGAATAATAAACATACCAGGGCGGCCTCCACACTCCATGAGTGGATGAATCAGGGGGTTCTTGCCCGACATGACAAACCGGCTCTTGCGATATACCAGATGGATTTTGAGCAACCTGGCGGCGGCACAAAAAGACTTGATGGAATAGTTGCGGTAGTGAAGGTGGATGATTACGGACGGGGAAAGGTTTTGCCACACGAAAAGACATACCTGGGCCCCAAAAAAGATCAACTTCAACTCCTGAGAGCCTGCAAGGCAAACTTCACCCCCATACATTCCCTTTTTCACGATGACCAGGAAACTATATACCGTATTTACTCGCCCTATATGGCAAACAAACCTGATCAGGTCACTCTGGATTCGAACCGCAACACCCATCGTACATGGCTTATAGACGATGAGGACACAATCAAGTCCATTGTGGAGGCTTTTCTTCCAAAGAGTCTTTTTATTGCCGATGGTCACCATCGTTATGAAACAGCCCTGGCGTATAAAAAAGAACACGAGGATTCAGGATCCTACAGCCCCGACGCTCCGTATAACTATGTCATGATGTATCTGACCGCCATGTCACACCCCGGACTGACCATTTTGCCGGCCCATCGTATGGTCAAAGGATTGCCGCGCTTGGAGATTCCGAAAATCCTGAGTGGATTGGCGCCTTTTTTTGAAATTAGGGAAATACCTTTTTCCCAAGACAACCTATCCGCCGACATGGACAATTTCATCCGAAGCATTGGCGATCACTCGGAAATTGGCGGATGTTTCGGGATGGTATGCCACGGCGATAATTGTTTCAGACTGCTTGTTCTGAAGGATTTCAACTCTGTCAGTCGCATGATTGACGATTCCATTCCTGCCGCCCTTAAAAGGCTGGACGTCACAATCTTACGCGAAGTGATCATGAATGTTGGGCTTGGTATTGACAAGGGAAACTCAGAAGGAAAGATCGAATATACTCCCATAATTTCGGAGGCCATAGAGAAAGCGTTACGAGGCGATGTTCAGGTAAGTTTTATTCTGAACCCGACTCGGGTGGATCAAATGAGAGAGGCTGCGGAAAAGGGTTATAAGATGCCTCAAAAATCTACCTATTTTTATCCGAAACTTTCATCGGGACTGGTTCTAAATATTTTTTGAGCTGTTTGAAAGACCATGAACTAGCCCGATCTTTATACCAGGAAATGTAAAGTAGTTTATTTGAAATCATCAAGCGAAGTGGAAACAATAGACGGAGTTTTCCGCAACAAGATCAGAATAATTCAGGCTCTTAAGGGATACAGGGTTTCTGAGGATGCATTATTACTGACATGGTTTACCAGAATTCGAGATAACAGCCTTGTCCTGGACGCGGGAACGGGAAATGGTGTGATCGCATTCGGACTAGCCCGTGTCAACAAATCCGTAAGCTGTGTCGGAGTAGAAATTCAGTCAGGTCCTGTAATGAGGGCCATTCGGGGCGCCGCAATAAACAAGCTGGAAAGCAGGGTCTATGTGGTCAAAGGAGATATCAGGCAGGCTGACAGTTTTTTCAGACATAAGAGGTTTGATCTCGTTGTATCTAATCCGCCATACCATGAATACGGTCGCGGTAAAATAAACAAACTGAATGAAAAGGCCCTGTCGCGCCACCAAATCATGATGCCTCTCGCAGATTTGTTCAGGGTTTCTTCAAGCCTGTTGAAACAAGATGGAAGTTTGTCATTAATCTATCCTGCGACAGGCATGGATATGATCCGTAGGACAGCATCAGATACTGGATTTAAGTTGTCCCGTGTGCTATGGATTTACCCACGTATTAACGTAAACCCCAGTTTAATCTGCGTGGAAGCCATACAAACTGATGCAAAGGTCGAAGTTATGGAAACCAGGATTGAACTGTATGGATCTGATGGCGCCAGGACATCGGAAGCAGAGTCTATTTTATCAGGTTCGGGAATAGAGGAATAGAAATTGCCGCAAGCTTTATCAAGCGCATTTTCCGTTTAATATTTTCGGGCGCAAGCAAGTTGGAGGTAAAATTGGAAGAGTTCAGTAGAATCAAGCGTCTCCCCCCGTATGTGTTTCAGGTTGTCAATGAGCTAAAGATGAGACTGAGACGCGCAGGCGAAGACATAATAGATCTCGGAATGGGGAATCCGGATATCCCGACCCCTCAACATATAGTAAACAAGCTGATAGAGGCGGCCCAGAACCCGCGGAATCATCGTTACAGCGCTTCCGCCGGTATTCCAAAGCTTCGATTTGCCTTTGCGGACTGGTGGAAACGCCGATTTGACGTAGAACTGGATCCCGACAGGGAAGTTGTCGCGACCATGGGCGCCAAGGACGCTCTTGCGCATTTGGTGCTTGCGACCATAAATCCTGGAGATGTTGTTTTCGTGCCATCTCCGACTTATCCAATCCATCCGTATTCCGTCGTAATCGCGGGTGGTGATTTACGTCATGTGCCGATCAGGCCCGATAGCGATTTTTTTGAGGATCTGAAAACCGCAGTCAGGATGACATGGCCTCTTCCCAAAATGCTTATAATATCGTTTCCGCACAACCCTACGACCATGGTTGTGGACAATGACTTTTTCAAACGTATAGTCGAGTTTGCCCATGAGTACAAGATCATGATAGTTCATGATTTTGCCTATGCGGATCTTGTTTTCGACGGATATGAGGCGCCTAGTTTTCTTGCGGTTCCCGGCGCCAAAGAAGTCGGCATTGAGACTTTTTCTCTTTCCAAGAGTTATTCCATGGCTGGATGGCGAGTAGGATGCGCCGCCGGTAATCCTCAAATGATCGAGGCGTTGCGCCGACTAAAAAGCTACATAGATTACGGGATGTTTCAGCCCATACAAATAGCGGCGATAATTGCTCTGAATGAAAATCAGGATTGCGTCGGCGACATAGTTCAGGAATACAAGGATCGTCGCGATGCGCTGTGTCACGGACTCAACGAGGCCGGATGGCATATAGATCCTCCTAAAGGCACAATGTTTGCCTGGGCCAGGATTCCTGAACAATACATGAAAATGGGGTCGCTGGAATTTTCCAAAATCATGACCGAACAGGCCAAGGTAGCTGTGAGTCCGGGAATAGGTTTTGGTCCTTTTGGGGATGAACACGTCAGATTCGCGTTGGTAGAAAACAGAATGCGAATCAATCAGGCTGTTAGAGGTATCAGGAACTTTTTGTCGGGCCATGCCGGTCATAACGAAAACCGGGAACGTGCCATTCAAGATATAGCTGTTTAATCTGTGATATTGAATTACGGACCGGTCTGTGGTCACATTCAGGACCGGTATCTCTCATAAATTATCTGGGATCGCCGCCCAGTTGGCGATTCCAGTTTGATTCGGGGCTTTTTATGAAAGAAATCTGTATTGGTTTAATAGGGTTCGGAACCATAGGCGTGGGTGTAGCCAAAGTAATAAAAGACAATGGTAAATTATTGGAAGATCGGGTCGGTTTTAGACTGAAACTCAAGAAAATTGCTGATCTTGACATTGTTACCCCTAGAGGCATAGACGTGGAGCCCGGGATCCTAACTACCGACGCCAACGAAATACTCAACGACCCCGAGATACAAATAGTTATTGAATTGATAGGGGGCTACGAGCCGGCCCGAAGTTTCATTACGAGGGCGCTTGAAAACGGAAAGCAGGTTGTAACCGCCAATAAAGCCTTACTTGCTGAATCTGGTCCGGATATTTTTAGAACAGCCAGGCAACATCACGCGGATGTCGCCTTTGAGGCGGCGGTCGCCGGTGGAATCCCAATCATTAGATCGTTAAGAGAAGGATTGGTTGCCAACCGTTTTGACAAAGTTTTGGCAATCCTGAATGGGACCTGCAATTTTATTTTGACCGCAATGAACGATAATCCGGGCATCTCATTTGATGACATGCTTGGAAAGGCTCAGGAACTTGGATACGCTGAAGCTGACCCCACTTTGGACATAGAGGGCATTGACAGCGCCCACAAGCTGGCGTTGGTGCTTGCTATCACTCACGGTATCCTGATTCCGGTTGACCAGATTTATGTTCAGGGCATTACGGGTATTGATCCATTTGATATCCTGATGGCCCAGGATTTTGCATACAAGATAAAACTTCTCGCCATAGCCATCCGGCATGGAGACAAGGTTGAGGTCAGGCTTCATCCTACAATGCTTCCGAAAAAGCATCCACTAGCCCAGGTTGATGGCGTATTTAATGGCATTTATCTCCGTGGTGACATGGTTGGAGAGCAGTTATTCTATGGTCGAGGCGCCGGGCGCGAACCCACTGCGTCCGCTGTAATAGGCGATGTTGTGGAAGTTGCAAGAAACATCGGCAGGGATGCGGCCTGTAAGGTTCCTCCTCTCGGTTATTCCGACGAAAAACTGTCAGCCGGTCGCGTCATGGACATTTCTGAAATCAGGACAAATTACTATATTAGAATCCAGGCTTGCGACAGACCCGGAGTGCTCTCGAAGGTCGCCGGAATTATGGCTGATCATAATATCAGCATCCATTCCGTCATTCAGAAGAGAAGAGTCATAGGGGCCGCTATTCCCGTAGTTTTTGTTACACATGTCGCAAAAGAAGCCGATATTCAAAAAGCCATTGAAAAAATCGGACTATTGGACGCTGTAGAAGGCCCCCCCGTCATCATACGTATCGAGGATGAAGAGCTCTGCTAATTGCGGACTTAAGTCAAACAAAGGAGAAGCGCCAACTCAGACGCAAACCCAGATCATGTGGAAAGGCATCATAAGAGAATACCCTGATTTCTACAAATTTTCCGAAGACAGACACATAGTGTCTATTCTCGAAGGAAACACCCCACTTATTCCGGCTCCCAGGCTTGCCGCCAGGATAAACCCCAAGATCTCGATATACCTGAAGTTCGAGGGATTGAATCCGACCTGTTCATTCAAGGACAGGGGTATGACAGTAGCTGTATCCAGAGCGGTGGAGGCGGGTTCAAAAGCCGTAATATGCGCCTCAACGGGAAATACTTCCGCCTCAGCCGCAGCCTACGCCGCTCGCGCCGGTATAAAGGCATTTGTAGTGATACCGGAGGGGAAGATCGCTCTGGGAAAATTGGCCCAGGCAATGATTCACGGAGCTACCGTAATCAAGGTTTTGGGCAATTTTGACGATGCCCTGAAAATAGTTCGGGAAATATCTGAAAACTACCCGATCACACTGGTCAATTCTCTGAACCCTCACAGAATTGAGGGCCAGAAGTCCGCCGCCTTCGAAATTTGTGACTGGTTCGGGGACGCGCCTGACTATCACTCCCTTCCCGTTGGCAATGCAGGAAACATTACCGCCTATTGGGCGGGTTATAAGGTTTACCGGGAAGCTGGCAGAATTAAAAACTTACCCAGGATGATCGGATTTCAGGCCGCTGGCGCCGCCCCAATAGTACTCGGACATGTTGTGGAGAAACCAGAGACGCTTGCTACCGCCATAAGGATAGGTAATCCCGCGTCATGGAAAAAAGCTGAAGCCGCCCGTGACGAATCCCATGGCCTGATAGACATGGTCACGGATGAGGAAATCCTTGAGGCATATCAGATGGTCGCCTCACTCGAAGGAGTTTTCTGCGAACCAGCCTCAGCAGCGTCAATCGCCGGATTGATCAAAAAGAACGCCTCCAACTTTTTTGCAGGCGGAGAAAGAATAGTATGCACTCTAACCGGTCATGGCTTGAAAGACCCTGACAATGCAATCAAAGTATCCACTGAACCGGTAACATGTGAACCGGATATGAAGAAGGTGCTGAATGTCCTCGGATTCTAATACCAAGTATTTAATCTTAGTGCCGGACGGAATGGCCGACTCATGCGATGAGAATGGAGGTCAACAGACGTGTCTGGCTGAATCTAGAACACCATGGATGGATCGTATGGCCAGCGCCGGGATTATCGGATTGACATCCACTATCCCTGAAGGAATGGCCCCTGCCAGCGACATCGCCAACCTGTCAATTATGGGGTACAACCCCGCAGAGGTTTATTCCGGAAGGGCGCCTCTTGAGGCCGCATCCATGGGAGTCCTTCTCCGGCAGCGTGATCTTGCTTTCAGACTCAACCTTGTGACTTTGGACCGAAATTTCACTGTCATGGCTGATCACAGCGCTGATCACATCTCCACACCTGAAGCCCGTGAATTGATAGGGACACTCGGCCCTGATATTGAAGCGCTGGGTTTCTCGGTTACTCCCGGAGTCTCTTACAGACATTTGCTGATATGGGAAAATGGCCCAGACGGTTTGCTGACTTTTCCTCCGCACGATTTTCCCGGAGAGCCCATAGCGTCGAGGTTTCCCACAGGACCCGGAGCAGACAGGCTCATTCGCCTGATTATCATGTCCTGGAAGATCCTCGATAAACATCCTGTCAATCTTCGCAGAGCGAAGCGTTGTCAGGGGCCTGCGAATTCTGTCTGGCCATGGGGTCAGGGGAAGCCGCCTGCGCTCAAGACCCTCAGGGAGCGTTTTAACATTACCGGGGCTGTTGTGGCGGCCGTCGATCTGATCAAGGGTTTGGGCAAATACTCCGGCCTGGATATTGTTAATGTCGAGGGCGCTACAGGATACCTTGACACCAACTATCACGGCAAGGCTCAGGCGTCGCTGGAAGCACTAAAACACAAGGATCTCGTCTTTTTGCACGTAGAAGCGCCGGACGAAGCAGGACACTCGGGACAGAAGGACCTCAAGATAAAGGCCATTGAGGATTTTGATGAAAAAATACTCACACCGGTCATGGAGGGCCTAAAACAATTCCCATCCTGGAAAATACTTATCATGCCCGACCACCAGACTCCAGTGACAACCCGGATTCATGAAAGTGGCATGGTGCCATTCCTGTTTCTGGATTCAGAGTCCTGGAACAAGTATTCGGGTGAACCCACCTTTGGTTTTAGCGAAATGGCTGCGGCCGCTTCAGGAAAGATAGTTCCAGAAGCCTCCAGAATGATTGAAATACTACTTGGCCGGCAAGAGCTTTAGCCGCTGCCTGAAAACATGCCGGCTCCAAT
>CAITZA010000474.1 GCA_903896745.1 uncultured Desulfomonile sp.
AACCCCTGAAATCTGAATCACAGACGGATTTGTCAATCTCTTGAGCCTACACTGCAATTATACCCTATCCTGCAATTTTTGTTGATGAAATTATTGCTACTGACTGAAAAAGACAAATTTCTCACGTTTTTAGGGCTCGCGCCGGCAAGAGACTCTGGAAGCTACCGCGATATCAGTGTATACCGCTAGATCCGGTTTGATGCAGGTGACGATCAATGAGTTTGAGTAAATCTGACAAGGAGACAGGTTTAGTGAAAACCGCATCTACTCCCGATTCCAGAATCTTGAGTTTACTTTCCGTTTGCCCACCCCATCCTGTCAAAAGGAAGAAAGGAGTTTTGGGGATCCCCTTAACACTACATAGCTTCTTCACCTCGGTTCCGACTTCCCAACCGGTCATCTCCGGCATTCCAAGGTCACAAATTATCACATCGAAATGTCGCCTTTTGTATATTTCAATTGCCTGAAAACCGTTAGTGGCCGTTTCAGCCTCATGTCCATACATTTCCAGTCCTTCTTTAAGAACCTCCAGTATTGGAACATCATCATCGACACAAAGTATCCTGAGGTTTTCATGATTGTGGCCTGACGCGACAGAAGCGTCCAAAGATGAAATCCCGCAAAGCGGCAAAGTAACGGTAAACCTTGTGGCTTCGCCTCTTCTACTGGTTACCGATATCGAACCACCATATCTCCTGACAATCCCCAAACTACTCGGAAGGCCGAGACCGCACGATTGATAGCCCTTGGTTGTCCAAAAGGGCTGAAATATTTTTTCTTCAGACCCTTTAGGAATTCCAACGCCGGAGTCTTGGACGATTAATAGGGCGTTATCCTTTTCAGGTTTTGTAGATACTGTCAGGCGTCCGCCTTGTGGCATAGCTTCCGCTGCGTTTTTTATCAAGTTCATCGTAACTTCGAATAAATCATCCTTATGTCCCCTGACAAGAAGATTGTCAGAGAGATCACGTCCCAAATCAATGCTGATACCTTTGAGCTGAGCATTTGTTTTCCACCATGGCCTACTCATTTCAATCGCATTGTTAACTACCTGTGATAAATCAAAAGTTTCATCATTTTGCAATTCACTCGACACACTAATGCTTGCAAAGTCCTGGAGCCTGCGAACTGTTCCTGCTCCGAGCTTTGCATTATCAAGGGCTTTTTCAAGCTGATGTCTGAGTTCTGATGTGTTTCCTCTTTCGAGATGACCTAGAGCTACACTGACAGAGCCAACGATCAGCTGCAGCAAGTTATTGAAATTATGGGCAACTCCGGATGCGAGGTCTGCAATCGCTTTGAGTTTCTCGTTGTCCAGAATCATTTTTTGAGCCTGTTTCTGTCCTGTGATATCCTCGACAAGCCCCTGAACGCCGACTACCTCACCTTCCAGATCGCTTATAGGTTGAATCACACACTTAAGACAGAGTGCTTTGCCTTTACGAGGAGAATATGTGACCTCAGACGAAAGTTCTGTTGCTTCCAGAAAACTCTCGTGTAACAGGTGGGTTAGCCCTGACTGAACGAATACTTTGTTTTCAAATACATTGACCGGTTTTGCCTGTTCCGATGTGGTTAGCCTGAATATCTGCCTGAATGTCCTGTTACAGTGTATAAGTTCGCCGTGTTTATTGACATACATCATTCCAATTGGAATATTGTCCACAAGCGCCCTATATTTTACAGAGCTGATCTGTTCAGCCTCCAGCGCCTGTTGATGTTCGGTCATGTCCATAACAGCGCCTAAAACTCTTAAAGGGGCGCCATTCGCATCCCTACTGCTAACTCTAGCCCTATCCAGAATCGGCTTGTAAGTGTCGGCGCCTGTCATAATTCTGTATTCCATTTCAAATGAAGGTGTTAGGCCTCTGGCGTGCGCGTTCCAACATTCCATGACCTGTGAAAAGTCTTCGGGATGTATCCTGGATTGCCACTCTTCGAAAGTTTCAACGAAAGGATCAGATTCCAGGTCGAGAATCTCTCCCATCCTGGTATCATACTTTGCGACGTTGGTCTTTGAATGCCACTCCCACAAGCCAAGGTTTGCAGTCTCGATTGCCAAATTGAGCTGTTCTGTAACTTTACGGACAGAAACGTCCTTCAGTGAGCAGATTGTCCATTTCTGCCCGTCAACAAAGATTTCGGAAGTTCTTATTTCAGCTAACCTGATAGGTCCATTCTTACTTACAATCTCTATTTCGGAGAAGTCGTCACCAACTACCGGCATGCCAAAACTTTGA
>CAITZA010000475.1 GCA_903896745.1 uncultured Desulfomonile sp.
ATAGACTATCCACCAATATCGAACATTTTTTCAGAAAACCGCATTCGATAATTGACGCCATGAGATGGCAATCTTGATTCACTGATCGATGTTTAATTGTTGTCGTTCTGAACAGATGCAACCCATACATTTCAAATACAAGTCTTTTCCTTCGATGGCCATGCGGAGAATGCAATATGAAAAATGACGCAGTCAATAAAACTAAAACCAGAGAGAAAATCAGGCTTTTTTTTCATCTGATCCTGGTGGCCTGGACTGCTTTAATGATAGGAATGTCGTATATTTCTTACCTGGTAATCTATGACAATGCCCTAATATCCGCTAAATCCGCCGCCGTTAACAACTACCGCACTGATATCGCTTACAGAAAATGGGCTGCCACTCAAGGAGGGGTTTATGTGCCTTCGACGGATTTAACTCCTCCTAATCCCTATTTATCCAGTATTCCTGAACGCGATATCGAGACAGGCTCTGGAAAAACGCTTACTTTGGTCAACCCGGAGTATATGACCCGACTGGTTCATGAGTTGGGTTTCAAAGAATTTGGCATACAAAGAAACATTGCCAGCCTCAACCCGATCAGACCTGAGGACGCGCCTGATGACTGGGAACGCCGCGCCCTGTTAAGTTTCAGGAATGCAACGATTGAAACTTCATCTTTGGAAATGATTGGTAACGATAAATACTTCAGGTATATGGCCCCGGTGATGATTGATCCGTCCTGCCTGAAATGTCACGCTGATCAGGGTTATAAGGTGGGAGAGCTTGGAGGTGGGATTAGCGTTTCCGTCCCATGGAAGGAATTTGAAACCTCCATAAATTACTGGACCAAAAATATTCTTGGTATGTACGGGCTAATATGGCTACTGGGCCTTGTTGCAAATTTAGGCGCCAGGCGATTGGTGACTTCACAAATTAATAGACAGGAAGATGCGCTCGAGGCGCTGGCCCAGAGTGAGAGAATGCTCAACACCGTGTTGCAGGCAACCTCTGTCGGTATAGGTTTGATCAAGGATAGGGTTGTTCAATGGACTAATGATGCCATGGGACCTTTAACTGGGTATTCACCCGACGAATTATTTGGGCGACCATCCAGGGAATTTTATGCCAGCGACCAGGAATATGAACGCGCCGGGGCATTAACGTATTCGGAAATAACCGTCAAGAGTAAGTCCACAGTCGAGACTCGTTTTTTACGAAAAGACGGAACGATTGTTGAAGTCTTGATGAATCTATCCGCAGTTGACAGGGATGACCTTTCAGCCGGGGCTGTTTTTGTTCTTATGGACATTAGTGAGTCCAAGAAAATGTCCAGGCGGCTAGAGGAAAATGTTCTACGTATGGAAAGGGCTGAGGAGGCGGCCAAATTTGGAAACTGGGAATTGGACCTTCAGGACAACATGGTGCGTCTGTCTCCAAGCGCTTCCAGAATTGAAGGCAGTCACAGGCTTGAGATACCCTTGAGCGAATTGAATCAGCTTTTACTCCCGGAATATGTTCTGCCGATGAATCTGGCCTTGGAGGATTTGATTCTTTATC
>CAITZA010000476.1 GCA_903896745.1 uncultured Desulfomonile sp.
GGAAATGGACGGTGCCTGAACTACTCGTCGGAGAGCCTGTTCACCTGATCAACGAGTTCGAGGAGTTCGGAGCCTCTGTGTCCTGGGATGAACTGCCCTTCAGGCTGAGAACAGATCTAATAGACCGGATAAATTCCCGCATCAGGATCAATCGGGGCGCTGAGAAGCTCTCCAGAACGGAGATCAAGGAGCTTGTGCTGCAGGACAAAAGTGTCCAGAAAGCAGTGGCCAAAACAGCGGCGGACAAAAATGAGCGGGAAGAGAAAATTCGCAAGAAGGCCGAGGCCTATGTCGATGAGATAGCGGCTGATCAGCGCATTCAGGTATATCATTGCCTGTATTACGTGCTTCAGATTCTTTTCAAAACACTGTTTGAGCGAGTCGATTTTCATGAATCGGATTTTGCGACATTAAAAAAATATAATGAAAAGCGATCCCTCATTTTTGTTTCAAGTCACAAAAGTCATTTTGACTACCTGTTTCTAGGCTTCTTCTCATTCACCCAGCAAATGACCATACCATGTATGGCCGCCGGCAAGAATCTAGCCTTCTGGCCAATCGGGCCAATCCTCAGGAGCGGCGGAGCCTTTTTCCTGAGACGATCCCTTAAAGGACTGGGACTTTATACAAAAGTGTTTTCCGCTTATGTAAAAGTTCTGGTGCGCGAAAAAACCAACCTTAATTTTTATATAGAAGGAGGCCGTAGCCGCACAGGGAAACTCCTCGCCCCAAAGCTCGGACTGCTGGGCTTTCTTCTTGATGTGGCGTTTGACGGTGAATTTGATGATCTCACCTTTGTGCCCTCCTACGTTGGGTATGATCAGATTCCCGAGGAAAAATCCTACCTCAGTGAACTGTCAGGTCATGAAAAGGAAAAGGAGTCATTTCTCCAGCTCCTGAGCATAAGAAAAATATTCGGAAAACGTTACGGAACTGTCTACCTGAGATTTCATGAGCCGATATCTTTCAGGGAATTCTGTGAGAAGAGAAACAAGGGCTGTTCACTTACTGACCTGACATTTTCGGAGCGCCGGGCGTTAACCCATGACTTTGCATATTACCTTATGAGCTGTATGATTGAGGCGTCAGTGATAAATGCCATCGAGCTTTCCTCTGCCGCTGCAATTTGTCAGGGCTCGGGTGAATTCTCGCATGAGCAGCTTGTGGAAAGCGCCATGCGGCTTTCCTACCTCCTGGATTGCAGGGGAGTTCAGGTTACCGGTAGCTGCCGGGATCCGCACGTGGCCATTGACGAAAGCATGGGACTGTTTACAAAACGCAAGTTCCTCATTTATTCAACCGAAAGCCCCCTGAAAGACAGGGTATACGCCCTAAATCCAGAGCGTCTGGCAAACCTGGAATTTTACAAGAACTCTCTTGTGAACTCACTGTGGCCTTGCGCGATTACTGCTACCTCCCTGCTGAAAAACACATCGCATAACACATCCATTGGAATCAACTCGATAGTGGATGATTTCATTTTTCTCAGGTCGCTTCTTGACCTTGAATTTATTGCCGATCCGCTCGTTTCGGAAGAGGATATGGCAAGAAACGCATGCAGCTTCTTTTGCAAGGCGAACTGGCTGACTCAAAACGATTCGGGCTATTCTGTCGCAGATGCGCAGTCACTAAAATCTGTCTCATATCTGATCAGGGACCTTACAAGCGTCTATTACCTCGTGCTTGCGGCGCTTGACGCTCTGGAAAAAGACTCGATGTCCCAGAAGGAATTTATTAAATCAGTCGCCAGAAAGGCTGAAACAATCAGATTCCTGGATGGACAGATTTTGCCTACATTACCCTCTGTGACCGTGAACAATGCCTTGAACCGCCTTGACGTGCTCGGTGTGGTTGAATTTATCTCAGCGAAGAAAACAATCAAGCGGATGTCTGATCCTGTCCTAAGGGACTTGACGCTTGAGCGGCTTGGCTCAATGATTGGCGTAAAATCTCCGGCGCCTGACATGCGCTAATATTCAGGCCCATGTGTGGGGCCTGAATATTATTGACAACCGGGGGGCATTTGTTTTAATATATTCTCTTCTGTCGGGGCGTAGCGCAGCCTGGTAGCGTACCTGAATGGGGTTCAGGTGGTCGCTGGTTCAAATCCAGTCGCCCCGACCAGCTTCCCTTTAACAAATTCCAATACCTAACAATTTAATGCTCGCCGAATGCTTCCTTTAAACCCAACTATTGCGTGAGTTGTTGCACAGACCTTTTCTGACGCTGCTATCAGGGATTCTAGATCAGGCTCGCTATAGGTGTTATTGACCGCAATTGACGATGGAAGAATTTGCGCCGACTTCCATCACAAAGCCCCTTCAGTGGTTTAATTAAAAAAAATTCTGAAAAACGGACCCGGCCTAGCAACCAGGTCTGGTTAGCCTGTCCTTTCAAATAGTTAGAACTATTTTCGCGTCTAAAAAAATCCCATTATGGAATGTCCTTGGATGTCATGCGTGGGGCGTAGAATAGGGGGTATCAATAGTAATGAAGGAGGACAGCATGGATGTTGTAGTTCAGGAATTCATGAATCAGGCAAAATTGGGCGCTAAGCAAGTCCATGATAACATGATACTTTTCTGTCTGTTGAGCGCAAATACTGCCTCTGAGAAGTTTATTTCTCTCGATGACGCGCTCCAGCATCATGGCCTCAGGATCTCTGAAATCAGCAAGGGTGGTTCGGTCCCTGAACTTAGGGTCACAAACCCGTCGGAACATATGGTGCTGCTTTTGGATGGTGAAGAACTTGTGGGAGCCAAACAGAACAGGGCCCTGAATACCACAGTGCTTCTGGCCCCTAAATCCAGGACGAGTATCCCGGTGTCATGCGTGGAAAGAGGTAGATGGAACTATTCGACCAAACATTTCGAAAGCCGCTCTCGCACCATGAATGCAAATCTGCGCAGGTCAAAATCCATGTCTGTGAATGACAACCTCAGTCGAACAGGCAGGTTCGATTCAGACCAATCCGGGGTGTGGAACGAAATCGACAGGAAATACGCAAGGATGTCAGTAAATCCCAGCTCTACGATGGCAATGTCCGACATATACGAGTCCATGAAAAGCTCTTCCGAAGGCTACATGCAAACATTCAGACCCGTTACGGGCCAGATAGGCTTCATAGCCTTGATCGACCGTCAGATTGCCGGCATGGAAATTATCAACAATTATGAGGTCTATGCGCGGAGTCACGGGAAACTCGTCAACAGCTATGTTCTCGACGCCATTGAAACTGCCGGTCTCAATTCCCAAACCGGACAAAGGTCACTGCGCTTGAGGGCCGGCAATTTCCTGGGCCGGTTGGCAGAATCCACGGTGGAAGAGCGTCGCTCGGTATCTCTCGGGCAGGACCTGCGCGTGCATGGCCCCAAGATCACGGGATGTGGCCTGTCATACCAGAACGAGATAATACAGCTCAGTCTTTTCCCGAATGGTCACAAATCGGGCCATGACAGTGTTGCGCCGTTACGCCGCGCTTCTTCGAGGAGAAAATCCTCTCAAACGCAATTCCACGATCAGACAGATGATATCATCATCGACTGACCGAGTAGATCCGGCCTCCGCGCCGGATTATTCTACACCACTCGGGCCACGCGCCGGATTATTCAACACCACTCGGGCCACGCGCCGGATTTTTCCACGCCGTAAGGCCTCCGCTCCGGATAATCATAAACCTCATGCGCATCAACCCCAGGTTGGCATTCCCTCGAAAGGGGGAATCCAACCGACAATACCCTCATACAGGCCTTCTTCCCGTGCATCGGGTCAATCCGGTGTCTCTCCACGTGAAGAAGGCTTCCATTCCGTCAGGAGGATCAAATGAGCTGGATAGCATTGTTCATCATAGGCTGGTTCATCTATGGCATACTGACCAACTTCGGCCAGGATGACTGAGGAAATGGCGCCTCTAAATGTGCCGCTTCCCTACCAGAGGTTCTTCTACCTCTCCACAAATGCGTAAATCTCTTCACCGTCCTGTTGTTTTTGACGGAGATGGCCAGGGCC
>CAITZA010000477.1 GCA_903896745.1 uncultured Desulfomonile sp.
ATCTTTTTAACGCCAGGGTTTGTAACCTTAGCGGGATTATGGGAAATTTTTATTTTAGGACTGAAATTCCCGGTCACGTCATCAGCGGCCATGAGTTTATACACAACACCCAAAGCGGGGGTTTGGAAGGATGTTATCAGTTTTGTCCCGACACACCATACATCTATTTTCGCGCCCTGTTCTCTCAAACTCTCTATAATCCATTCGTCCAGATCGCTACTGGCCAGGATTCTAACCTCTGTAAATCCTGCCTGATTCAACATTTCCCGTGCCACTTTCGAGTAATAGGCGAGGTCGCCGCTATCAATCCTGATACCCTGCAATCTCTTGCCATCCATCTTCATCTGGTCGGCAACCTTTATGGCGTTACGAATGCCCTGTATGGTGTCATAAGTGTCTACCAGAAGCACACAGTTATCCGGGAAAACCTGTGCAAACCCCTCAAACGACTCAAGCTCGCCGTCAAAACTCTCTACCCAGCTATGGGCGTGAGTGCCTTTAATGGGAATACCAAACATTTTGCCGGCGCGAACATTTGATGTGCCGACGCAACCCCCAATATATGCGGCTCTTGCTCCAAAAAGGGCGGCCTCAACCCCGTGAGCCCGCCTGGTTCCGAAATCAACCACTGGCTCGCCTCGGCTGGCTATTCTCAATCTCGCGGCTTTGGTGGCTATCAACGTCTGATGACCCACTAAAGCCAGCATGGTGGTTTCGAGTATCTGAGCCTCATCTATTGGTCCCGACACCCTGATCAAAGGCTCTCCCGGGAACACCACGGTTCCTTCCGGAACAGCCCAGATGTCTCCGCTAAATTTTAATCCTGTCGATAGGGATTTTATGGCCTCGTCTGAAAAAATTCCCAAACTTGCCAAATATTCAATGTCATCAGGATAAAAGCACAAGTTATTGACGTAATTGATGACACTCTCCAGCCCGGCGAAAATACAAAAACCCCCATTATCCGGATTTTGCCTGTAATAGAGATCAAAACACGCTTTCTGTTCATGTTTTCCCAGCAATCTGTACCCGGCCATCATGGTGAGCTCATACAGATCGGTGTCCATAGTCCTATTTTCGCATTTCAGACCGCAGAAAGCCTTCCTGGCGTCCAAAACGCCAAGCGACGCGCCGTTTGCGCCGTCTATGAGTTTTACGCTGTCCAGAACCTTGTCAGTGTTTTGATCAATTATTTTGAGAGTCATAGGCCAGTTTCTTCTTTCGCCTTCAGAAAAAATTTGTCAAATGATTGCCCGTAGGGCTCAATTGCTACTCCCCATTCAGTAACTATGCCGTGAATCAGTTCATGAGGGGTCACATCAAAGGCTATGTTTCTAACTTTAACACCCTCGGGAGCAATTCTGCAGGCGCCTATATGTGTCACCTCCTCCGAGTTGCGCTCTTCGATAGGAATTTCCGTTCCCGACTTGAGGGTCATATCAATGGTAGAAAGAGGAGCGGCAACATAAAAAGGAATTTTATGAAATTTCGAAAGAACCGCCACGGAATAAGTCCCAATTTTGTTCGCAGCGTCTCCGTTGGACGCGATCCTGTCAGCGCCTACAACCACCTTGTTTATGAGGCCCCTCTGCATGAGAGCTCCAGCGGTATTGTCCGGAATCAGGGTCACCGGTATGCCAAGCTTCATTAACTCCCAAGATGTTATCCTGGCGCCCTGATTGAGTGGTCTGGTCTCATCAGCTATCACGCTAATTTTCTTGCCTTGTTCAAACGCAGCCCTGATAACTCCCAGAGCAGTTCCGTAACCCGCAGTCGCAAGGCCACCCGCGTTGCAATGTGTCAAAACTGTGTCCCCATCATTGATCAGGTCGGCGCCATGAAAACCTATTCGCTCACAAAGTCGCCTGTCTTCGGTTTCAACCAGAATGGCCTCATCTATCAGAAGCTTTTTCAACATGGTAGGGCTCAGGTTCCTGTTACTCTCGAACAAGGCTTTCATCCTGTTAACAGCCCAGAAAAGATTCACAGCCGTTGGTCGCGTAGACGCTATTGCTGAACAAACTTCATAAAAACGCTTTGATAATTCAGGCTCGCATTCTTCCGCATGCATGACGCCAAGCGCTATGCCCATCGCCGCGGCCACTCCTATTGCCGGCGCGCCCCTTACAGACAAACGCTTTATAGCCTCGCACATCTCATCAACACATCTGATTTCAATGTACTCCTCACGCAACGGTAGAAGCGTCTGGTCAAGCAGTCTGATATGATCACCCTTCCATTCTATTGTTCTAAATGGATCTGACAATGTTGCCTCCGCAATGTTGTGTTTTGTGTCTGGGATTTTCGTACATCCAAATACATCAAGCAGTCAATCCAGGAAACTATGTGCCAAGAAATTGATTCTAGCACACTCCATCTTTGTTTTCATACAAACAGGGCATAATTCTATTTCAGGCGCTGGCGCGCCCCACAAGGAGCAGGTGTGTTTATTGATATAACGATTATAGTTTGTTAAATATATTTTCTAAAAAATTACTTGCTGTTTTGGTCAAA
>CAITZA010000478.1 GCA_903896745.1 uncultured Desulfomonile sp.
AGTACTCTGGCTTAACGCCGCTCATTTGGACTGGTATCCACTCTCCCCATGCTCAAAGCGGGCTGATCGGGCTTTATCGTATGCATTACGAACTTCTATTTGAGCGATTGTATTTTTAATAAAACGCCCATTGATATTTTGGGTATTCGGATTAGCATGTAGAACACCCTTTCGTACACGCTGAGTAAAAATCGGATTGGTGTGTGGATTTCCACATTCTTTCAATTCTGTACACTCCTTTCATAATTCGGATTAACGTGTGGAATTATGTTAAAATAAGGACAGTTGAGCTTGTGCCGCATCAATACGACGCGCGGCGTAACTGAACCAGTTGGGATCAATTTCTGACCCTATAAAATTACGACCTGATTTTATGCACGCCTCAGCAGTTGTTCCTGAGCCAGCGAACAAATCTACAACTACATCGCCAGGCTTAGTGCAGATCCCAATCAGCCACTCAATCAGGGCTACTGGTTTTTCAGCCGGGTGTCCTGTCGGTTTAGTAGTCGCCCACTTAAAGCGCTGAATATCCATCAAGCCACGGTCGGGAATGGCGAAATTATCGTTCGCCCACAACGCCACCATTTCATAACAGGCGCGCAACCCCTTCATGCTCCCAACGCCAGGAAACGTCTTGTCCCAGATCAAGAGAGACTCGATGGGCCAGCCAATATCATCAGCCGCTTTTTGGAACGTTACCATTGAGCGCCAATTCAGAAATGACCATAGGCACCCCGTTGGCTTTAGGATTCGCCGAGCCTGGCTCATCCATTCGCGATACCAAAACGCGGCATTCACTCGATCTGCCCACGGGTTCAACTTTCCCGAACCGTCGCTCTTAGTATTGATAGAGTATGGCGGGTCGGTAATAACTGCATCTACGCTACTGCTTGGGATGGACTGTAAAAACTCCAGGCAATCGCCATGATATAGCTTTGCCGTATTTTGATAATCCATGCTTCTGAGGTCTCCTTTGGACATTCTGTACCTACCTGACTGGAACGTAACCAATGTTGAGGAAAGTGACCAGCTCTACCTGATCACCGGTGAATACGCTATCGCCCCTTCTGGCTGCCCCCACTGTGGGTTTATGATCCGTTATGGGCACGGAACGAAGGAAAAGGTCTTTATGGACACCCCTATCCACGGCAAAAGAGTGGCGATTCGTGCAGTACGCCAGCGTTACAAGTGCCAGAACTGCGGAAAAACCTACCTTCAGCCGCTCCCCGACATGAACGAGGAGCATTTTATGACACGGCGCCTGGTCAACTTCATCGAGCGAGAGGTTTTTAGGCGCACTTTCACCGCTCTGGCGTGCGACATTGGCGTAGACGAGAAGACGATCCGCAACATTTTCAAAGAATACGTGGAGAGGGAAGAGAAAAAGCGGGTTATTCTCGCTCCCTACTGGCTGGGGATCGATGAGCTTAAGATAGCCGGTGGATACCGGGGAGTGTTCAGCAATGTAAAGGACCGCTGTATTCTCGATCTTATCTCCAACAGGAAGAAAACCGAGGTAACAAAGTTCCTCAAGAAGCTGCCTGAAAAAGAGCGCGTACAGGTTGTCTGCATGGATATGTGGACCCCCTACAAAGAGATGGTGAATGTTCTTCTTCCCAAAGCTCAGGTAGTGGTGGATAAGTTCCACTTTGTTCGGATGGTCAGCGATGCCCTTGAGACTGTTCGAAAGGACGTTAGAACAGATCTTACTGACCGCCAGCGCAGGCAGCTCATGCACGACCGCTTTATCCTTCTCCGCAGGAAGAGAGACTTGGAAGCGAAAGACATAATCCTGCTGGAATCCTGGTTGGGTTCCTTCCCGCTCCTCAAAGAGACTTACGAACTCAAAGAAGAGCTGTACGATATTTGGGAACTGAAGGACCGGAAAGAGGCCGAAAAGCGTTATAACGACTGGCAGACCAAAATACCCGCTGATGGTCTCTTTGCTTTCCAGCCCATGCTTACCGCTATGGGTAATTGGCGCAACGAGATATTCGCTTACTTCGATCACCAGGCTACCAATGCCTACACCGAATCCCTCAACGGCCTGATGAAGCTGGCAAACCGCATGGGACGCGGCTATTCGTTCGAAGTCATTCGAGCGCGGATCTTGTATGCCCCAAGCAGCTCCAAGTCTTCCTCCTTGCGGCAGGGCATCTTCAGCGACCAGCAAGGTTACATCCAGATTCCACCCGTAGGGGATCGTCCAGACTTCTTCTCTGGAGTGAGTATTTCCACACTGGTTAATGACATTACTGATGGTCATTTCCTACCTGATTCCACACGTTATTCCGAATAGCCCTTTGATCATGGTTGCACTCCTTCTAAAAACCTCCCCGCCTGCCCGGCCAGCGGGGTATCTTCTTTACTGGCAGTGCCGTGGCGTTCTCAGGCCCGGCCTCGTATCACCAAATTCTGGTCAAGTATCCCTGTATATCCACT
>CAITZA010000479.1 GCA_903896745.1 uncultured Desulfomonile sp.
GATTATGAGAAACTAGGGCGTAGTTGTACTCCGGTATCATCCTGACACAGGGTTGCATGTCATGTTCCGAAGTTTCGACAAACTCTATTTTCTTTGTTTCAAATAACTTAGCCATGAGGATCGGTAAACACCCTGGAAGAAACATTGAGTATTTTCAGGTACTCACTTTGCATTGAGCTCAAACCGTTACCCAGAAAACGGCGCTCCTGAGTGCGAATCACCACCATGGACTTGAAAAAAGCGGTAATCATCAACGAGGTGGGACTTGAAGTCGCCTTCTTGTCCCAACCTTGCACCGTGGATCCATTGGATTTAAGCGATAGTCTCATGTTGCGCTCCATTAAGCGCCATACCATTAAAGACAGCACCAGAATAAGCCCCAAAACCTCTATGCGGGCAGGAGTCTTGAGAAAAAGGCTGTTCACTATCGCCTGATCTTTGAGAAAGCCAAAGTTGCGCTCTACCATATCCTGCGCCTTGTACGTGGAAAGAATATCATACGAAGACATGGAATTCTTAGGTATGTTGGTCAACAACACAAAACCCCGGCCTCGCGTTTGGATCGCGCTATCCCAACTTCGTCCGGTTCCACGCTGAGAGCCAGTCGATAATCGATTCTGGTGGGTGTGCGAGCGATTTGTGCTTTGGGCCTGCCTTTTGGATAATGAGGAACTTCGTAAACCTCCCCGGAGAGAAAATGAAACTTACCTCTATGAAGTCGTTTCAGGGCGCTGTGGGCGTCAGCCAGACAAGCATAGCCGATCTTCGCCTGTTCCTGCGCTATTCTGGCAAGATCATCCCTGTCCCGTTCCATCTCCCTTTCAAACTTCTTAACGCTCTTCTTATCAAGGGCGTCTGAATGAACTACCAAGGATCTATAGCGTCTCCCATAGAGATCAACTTCAGTCTCAAAACCATGATAGTAAGAGGGCTTGCGTTTTCCTGTATAGCGTTGAGCTGAGATAATACCGATATCATCCCATGCGTTGTTTTCCATTGCCCAACACACAACGCTCCCGCACTCCTTGTATGTACGGGGCAGTCTGGTTATGAATCGACATCCCTTCTCCCCATCTGCGAGAAGATCCAGATTATCCTGTGTTACCAAGGCTGAATCCGCAACATACACTGGATCATTCTGCCCCAGTTCCTTCATTTTTTTAGCTACATCGACCAGCAAGTTGTTGTTGACTGTCTTGTCAGACCGGTTACCATCCATCATCTTGGCCGCCACGGGGATACCTCGATCAACACAAACGAGACTTTGAATGATCTGTTTTAGATCAGGACGATGGTCCTTGTTGAATCCTCTGGTGATAACAAACGGATGCCCGTGGGCAGAGTCCCGATACAGATCATAGTCGCCATATACGGTCACACTGGTGGTGTCATGGTGAACCTTCAGCGTATCCAGGTTATACTGTTTGATAGCCGAGAGTACGATAGCAGTCAGAATCTTGCCGGTTCCTACCTCAAACAGGGAGTCCATGGATCGTCCAACAGCATCGTCGTTGAACTTGGCCGGAGCAATCTCTTCACCAAAAAGCAACTCGGTATCCTGACCGACAAAGCTTAACTCGAGCTTATATAAAGGGCTTCTCCCTGCAAGAGTATCAAGAATCAGGGCCATAACAACTTTCCCAGGGCTCACGTCACTCATGGCGGGACACAGTCTGTCTACCTGCTCCACTATTCCTAAATTCTTGACATAAGCCGCTACAATCGGTAGAAAACTGACATCGCTGGCTCGGACATCCTGAGGCTCGATACTCAAAGCTCACCTCCAAGTCGATGGATGCCCTTTGTTTAGCATTTTTAGAA
>CAITZA010000480.1 GCA_903896745.1 uncultured Desulfomonile sp.
AAAAAGGCATCATGTGCCCACCATAAACTGTACGACTTGGAACCTCACCAGCTGCCCATTCACGGTCCTGGGGGGGTATCCATAGGGGGTTGTCGTCAAAAATTCTTAGTATGTAAAAAGTTCCCCTTGGGGTTGGGTATTCTGGCGACCCCAGACCAGCACGACAAGTATAAAGAAGATTCTTCTCGCCATTCTCTTTGAAGCCAGAAAGGTTAACGGTATAAGTGGACTTATCAACCTCGATCAGAAAATTTGTGTAAAGGTTAATCGGTTCTGAAGCCAGCTTCCCAAAAGACCTCAGGTTTTCATGTGAATCAAGAACACTCAGACAATTTGCGCTCTGGTCAAAAGTCGGTGAAAGGGAAGCCAGTTTGATCAGGGAGCTGCCTAACATATCCACAGAAGAGGCCCCAGGAAACAACATCTGACTCAATTCAGTCCTCTGATACCCAGGCTTGCCAAAATAAACCTTATTCTCATTATTCCTGATTTCGGGGGATTTCGGGGAACTAGCTATTCCCCCGTTCCCCATGCCCTTGTCTGCTGGAGCTACTGACGCTACCCTTTGATCCCTGACAAAATCTGAAACCTGATCAGGTATTCCGTGATGGTCAGAAAGGCTTTGAATCAAGTCCCTGACAAAATTGTCCCTAGCATACGATAAATTCGGCCATACCGAAAAAGCCAATAAACAAACCAGCCAAAAACCCTGTCTCAGATTCCGGTTCAAACTCATTTTCAGACCCTCGCAAATAGTCTCTTAACTCTTAACAAAAATAAATAATTTCTCCAGTTAGTCAAGATTGTCACATTCTGTATTTGACCTTGTAAGACTTAATTGGCACTATTATACTAATAAATTACGATGTCGTCCACATCGCGATGCCGAGTGGACTATGGTAACGGAGGATTAATGAGAACTATTGGTCGTCCCGGTATGTCTGTTAGGAAGGCGCCCGCCAAGACGCAGACCAAGCAGTTTGAGAGTCTTAGAGCCACTGAGTTGTACTGCCCGAGATGCAAACATTCTATGCCGGTCAGGGAAAGACTGCTTCTGGTGCTACCTGAGGGGGAAAAATACGAATACCTTTGCGTTCGATGTGGAACCTCTGTCGGCGACAGAATCGCCAAAGGTGAGCCTAAACCGTTGATAGTCTATTAGGGTATTAGATGGACAGGAAGTATGTCAGTTCAAGACTGGTAGGGCTTTGAGGATCGGACATACATGTACATGAAACTCGGAGCGCCTATCACAAATGCCAGAAGAAATGTCATTGTTCTGAAAATCATCGCCGCGGCTATGGACTGCGCTGTTGTCAGGCCAAAAATCCTCTGAATTTCTATTATTGCAACGTCAAATATACCTATGGAACCAGGTGTTAAAGGGAGGAGGCTGACAATGGCGCCAACGCTGGAAGTAACCACCGTAGCTTCAAATGTAAGTGGATGTCCAATCGCAGAATAAATAAAAAATAAACTCCCAATCAATGATAATGACATAAGAGTTATAGAGGCCGTTAAAGTCACCACAAGGCGTTTATCAAGAGCTATAGCTCTCCAGGAATTTATCAGCTCAACAACTTTACATAGAAACGAACCGGCCTCCAGTTGGATTGAGGGAGGCCACACTGTCACATAGAGGCATGTCACAAACAACCCCAAGGCAAAAGCAAAAAGAATTGATTGAAAATAGCTTGAATAAATCCATAGACTCGTCAGCGCAATCAGGGCGAAGGCAGAATTTATCAAGGCAACCAGCAACGCTGTCCCTCCATAAATTAATGCAAACGCTGTAAAATCAAGCTTGTGAACCTTTTTTAGATATATCGCCAAACCACCAGAACCACCTCGCATCGGAATCACAAGATTTCCCAACATCATGGCGTGCGTAATGGCAAACAGTTCCAGTTTGCCCAGTCTTAGATTGAAACGTTTCAAAAACAAATCCAACTGATAACAGGTTGCCATGAAGCTACTGAGAATTAACAGCGTCGCAACGACCAGTTCAGGCCTGGAAACTGTCAGGATGAAGTAAAAATCTCCTGAATGGACATACACATATATTACGCAGGCCGCAACAAACCCGATGGATATCAGGGAAAGCAATGTCTTGAGACTTCTTGAGCCAGTATGGGAAGACTCACCAGATGAGTTGAATTTTACACGGGTAATTTTCTTGAATCCCCTTTAGAATTCGGAGCGCGTGGCATAAGTTTATGCCTGACGAAGAAATATCACAATGCGCGGGATTGATTAAGCGCTAAAAATTGGCGCAACCTCCTTTCTATATATTGATCCAGCCAACCAGGTCAGGAAGCCAGGTCACGGTGCCCTTGGTCTGTTTGGGGCCAGGTTGGCGCCATTAGTTGATTCATTTTCGCTGTTTTTGACTGGAGCCAGCTATCTGGTGGAAATTTTCCCCGGCACAGTCGGTTTCGAAGTTCCTCCAGTAGGGGATGCTTAGGGAATTTCTCCTGAAATAGTTCAAAAACCCTGGAAAATTCACGAAACGGAGATGGCATGATTCGCTCCACATAATAACTTACATTATATTTATTTTATAACTTATTATTATATGACATCAATATTACACATAAGTTCTCGCGTTTCCGTGTTTTTTTTTGCTCAGCGCAAATCGCCCAGAACTAAAAAAGACGGCATGCAAGCCGTCCTTCTTAGTTGGTTAACAGTATAAATTATCTATGAAACTTTAAACTTGTAAACCTCGTTAGTCTGCGGATCAATCACGTGAACTGCGCAGGCTATGCATGGGTCGAATGAATGGACGGTTCGCAAGATTTCAAGAGGTTTCTTGGGATCAGCGACAGGAGTTCCGATTAGAGCGTTTTCAACAGCGCTCTTCTGATTCTTGGAGTCCGCTGGCCCAAGATTCCAGGTTGACGGAACAACTTGCTGATAGTTCTTGATCTTGCCTTTTTCGATGTTAATCCAGTGTCCCAATGATCCACGGGCAACGTCATTTAATCCAGCGCCCTGACCGTTGACGGATTCATCAAGCTTGTAACTCGTGAAGGTCTTGGTGTCACCTTTCTTGATATTCTCGATGAGTTCCATGGTCCACTTTTCGGCAGCCTTAGCATTCACCAGACATTTGATCGCTCTTGCGCCAATGCGTCCGAGGGTTGAAAACAGGGCTTCAGGACCAATTTCCAGTTTCTTGAGGACGAAATCGGTTGTATCCTTGATTTCCTTGTTGCCACCAACATAAGAAACCAGACACTGAGCAAGTGGACCAACTTCCATAACCTTTCCGTCATATCGAGGCGCTTTCATCCAGGAGTATTTGCCGTCCTTGGATGTTGTATCGGGCACTGCGCCTTTAAGAGCCTCGCCGCCAAGCGGTTTGGTCTCTCCGACGGATGGATGAAGCGCTGCGCCGGCTTCGTACCAGGATCGGGTTACGTCTTCCGTGATCTTCTGAGGATCGACAGGTAGGGCCTTCAGTTGACCGTCAAGAATCATGCCGCGAGGGAAGTAGAAGCTGTCAGGCTCTTTTTCACTCTGTGGAAAATCACCGTAGCACATAAAATTCTTGTTACCACCGATCTTTGTCCAATCCTTGTAAAAGGACGCCACTGCCAACACATCCGGAATATAAACTTCTTCAAGAAAAGCAATCTGCTCTTTGAGCATGAAAAGATACTGCGAGATTCTGTCCGCATTTAGCTGCTCTACAACAGTCACTCCACCTGGAAGGTGCCCTTGAAGATGCGGGTTCTTGGCGCCCCAGATTGCAGTCATCTGGGCCGCATGCACCTGCTGGCGCAGGTTGTCGAGGTAATGTCCGACTGCCATAAGGTTTGCTTCAGCCGGCAACTTGTATGCCGGGTGACCCCAATATGCGTTTGCGAAAGGTCCAAGCTGTCCGGAATCGACGAAACTTTTCAGTTTTCCCTTAAGGCCTTCGTAGTATTTTTTGGTCTGAGGCCTTCCACTAACCGCAGCGGACAGGTCCGCCGTTTTTGCAGGGTCTGCGGAAAGGGCTGAAACTACATCCACCCAATCCAGGGCGCACAGTTGGTAGAAATGTACGGGGTGATCGTGCATGTTCTGGGCCGCGTGTGTCAGGTTTCTAACAAGTCTCGCGTTTGGTGGAATCTTTATCTTTAGAGCGTCTTCGACAGCTCTGACAGACGCCAATGAGTGAACGAGTGTGCATACCCCGCATGAACGCTGGGTTAGGAGATGCGCGTCACGAGGATCACGGCCCTGAAGGATGATTTCAAGACCACGGAATAGGGTTCCGGTGCTCCACGCATCCTTAACTTTCCCATTTTCAATTTCCACTTCTATGCGCAGGTGACCCTCAATTCTTGGGATAGGGTCAACGACGACTCTTGCCATGTTTTCGCTCCTTTTGAAAAGGTTATCTCATATTTGATGGTTTAATAATCGATCGATAAGAGTTTGCTACTTCTGAACATAAAATGGGCTTGCGTTATCCCAGAATCCCTTTTCACTGCAACCTATGCAGGGATGTCCTGCTTCAATCGGCCAGTTCGTTCCCTGATTCCATTTAATTATCGGACAGTTGTTGTAGGTTTCTGGTCCAGCGCATCCAACTTCATACAGACACCAGCCCTTGGCCGCGCCGGCGTCTCCGAATTCCTTAACGAATTCCTTATTTTCGAAGTGGCCTCTTCTCGGGCAGTTGTCATGAATGAGATAACCGTATGCGAACAACGGTCTTCCCTGATCATCCAGCGCCGGTAGTTTGCCCAGTAGCAGGTAATGAACTATGGTGGCTACCATATTGTCCGCGTTAGGTGGGCAGCCAGCTATGTTGACGGTCTTTACTCCCGTAGCCTCGGCTACACTCTTGGCCCCGGTGGGATTGGGCTTGGCGGCCTGAACCCCGCCGTCACACGCGCACGCCCCTACACAGATCGTGGCGGCGGCGTTCTTGACTACATGGTTGGCGATCTCAAGGAAGGTCTTGCCGTGAATCTTGCCATAAACGCCGTTGTCCTTGGTCGGAATGGCGCCTTCACAAATGCAGATATACTTGCCTTTTTGTTCCTTGACGGTCTTTTCAAGTATTTCTTCGGCCTGATCACCGGCGGCTGCCATGATAGTTTCGTGATAAGCCAAATCAATGATGTCCAATACGATGTCAGCAGTCCATGGGTGGGTTGTCCGAATGAATGACTCTGTACATCCGGTGCATTCAGCAAAATGCATCCAGACAACCGTGGGACGCTTGGTTGCGACCGCTTCAGCGATCTTGGGGGCAAAAGTCATCGGAAGGCCTAAAACCGTCGCCATCAACCCGCAGAACTTCATGAAATCGCGGCGGGAAACGCCCTTGGCGGCCAACCTTTCATTAAACTCGACGAACTTGTCCATCATTAGCCTCCTTACGTGGACTATCTTTTTGAAAATGATACGCCCGCAATTAATTTATAACCAAGTTTACCGTTTCATATAATCACAGTAATTAAAAAGAAAGTCGGGCAAAAGAAGATCAAAATCAGCGTAACCAGACACAGCCTCAAGTAAAAACGATTTATGAACCTACTATGAAGATAACTATAAATCAAGTTAAAAAATAACAGGATATCTGGTTGTTACAATTACCAAAATCGTGACTCCGAGCTTCACCATCGCTGTTGGATTCATTTACTCGTACGAAATGAAAGCTACATACAAAATTGATTCCTCGCGCTTATGCATGTTTCCTCAATTCGCAATGTCAGGCTGTTAGCTCTATACATATTCATCGAGGCTATCCTGCGCGCACTTGATGGTAAGATCGATATCGTCAATGGAATGCGCCGTGCTAATAAACCATGCTTCGAAGGCTGATGGCGCAAGATAAATCCCCTGTTCCAGCATGCTTGCAAAAAAGCGGTTGAATTTCTGTTTGTCGGAACTGAGGACTTGATCGTAATTTTCTATTGGCCCCGGATGAAAAAAGACAGACATCATTGATCCGACCCGATTGATTTTATTTTTGATTTTGTTTTTATCCAGAATATTCCTGATCCCGTTTTCGAGCCTTGCAGATTTTTGTTCCAGGTCATGATAGGGATCATCGCGCATGAGAGTCTTCAGCGTGGCCAAGCCGGCGGCTACAGCAAGGGGGTTTCCGGAAAGGGTTCCAGCCTGATAGACGCCACCGACCGGCGCCAGACACTCCATGATTTTCCTTGATCCTCCGAATGCAGCCACCGGCAACCCTCCGCCGATAACTTTACCCAGGCATGTCAGGTCCGGTGTTATGCCATAAAGTTCCTGAGCCCCTCCTTTAGAAACCCTGAATCCAGTCATAACCTCATCAAATATCAGAACACTTGCATATTCGTCACAGAGTTTTCGCAATCCTTGCAGAAATCCCGGGGACGGTGGAACCACCCCCATGTTTCCAGCAACGGGCTCGACTATTATGGCTGCTATTCTATCCGGGCAGAGCTCAAATTTTTCTCGGGTCGCATCCAGATCATTGTACGGAGCTACGAGAGTCTGTTCGACCACACATGAAGGAACTCCGAGTGAGTCCGGGATGGAAAAAGTCGCAGCTCCTGAACCGGCGCGAGCCAGAAGGCTGTCGCTATGTCCATGGTAGCAACCGGAGAATTTGATAATCATGTCTCTACCGGTGAACCCGCGCGCCAACCTGATGGCGCTCATGGTGGCCTCAGTGCCGGAACTGACCAGACGAACCATTTCAATCGATGGAATCATGGAACAAATGATTTCGGCCATTTCAATTTCCCGTTTAGTGGGCGCCCCAAACGATGTTCCATCTCTCATGACCCGTGCAAGCGAATCAAGAACTTCCGGGTGGCAATGGCCTAAAATTAACGGCCCCCATGAACATACGTAATCAATAAACTCATTGCCATCCTCATCAACAATCCTACAGCCCTTGCCGGACTTTATGAAATGTGGTTTTAGTCCCACGGACTTGAAGGCCCTAACGGGAGAATTGACACCACCGGGTATCAATTCACATGCTTTTTCGAATAGGCTTATGGAATTATGGGTATTCATCTGATATATACCTCGTGGCTCGATGATGTATTATTAATCCTCGTCAAAATAAGTCATGCTGACCTTTTTCAACTCACGTTCACTAAACAGTATTTCATAGGCGTCAATGCCGGAAGCCTCAGACATTTTCCTTATTATATCCATACATGCGATTTCGGAATCCGCGTGAACCATGGTAAACAGATTGGCCTTTTTTTTCCCGAATGGGGGTCTTTCGTAGCAATGGGTTACTTCCTGGAATGATGCAAAAACGCGCCCGACTTCATCAACCCGATCAGGCCCAACGACCCACACAACCATGCCGTTGAATCCTATGCCCGCTTCAATATGTCTTATCATCGCGCCGAGCCGACGGATCACTCCAGAGTCCAGCATCCTTTTCACCCGTTCAAGAACTTCCGCCTCAGATATTCCCAGGCGTTGGGCAATTTTGAGATATGGCTGAACCGAGTCATCCAAATCACCTTGTAAAATTAGCAAAATGCTTTTATCAATTGAGTCAGGGTCAAAAATGGACATGATCTTGAAACTCCGTTAATCTTGGGCAAACTATATACACATGAATGTCGCGCATAAAGAAAATTATTCGTTGTGTCTTGTATTCCCTATGGGTATTGAAGCATACCCTTTTCTAAAAAGAGTCGAAACCAGGCATAGGTCAAAAATCGGGAAGGCGATTTATAGGGAATGTTTTTTTGAGGGCCACAGACTTCTCGTCGTTCGTAGCGGCATTGGGCCAGATAGGGCTGCCAGGTCCATAAGATCGATAGACTGCCATGTGAGCGCATTCATAAGTGTAGGGACGTCGGGGGCGCTGACATCTGATCTGAGCCTGGGGCAGATGATCATTGTGAATGAAACGGTAAACGCTAGAGACCCTGGAGATGTTCTGGCATCTGACGGCATTCTGGTGGACAGGCTTGCAGGAGCTTGCGCCAGAATCGGTCAGGAGCATATAGTTCGGCGCCTTGCAACAAATAACCAAGCTGTTTTCTCCAGGGAGGATCGAGAGGCTCTCAATAAAAAAACCCTGGCTGGAGCTGTTGATATGGAAAGCCATTCCATAGCTCTGGAGGCAAGGAAAAGAGGCAGCGTATTTGCCGGTCTTCGGGTCATTTCAGATACCCTGAATTCGGGACCCCTGCCAGAAAAAGCCGATTTTCGATCGCTCATCACAAACCCGGTAAACCTGAGACACAAATTATCGTCATTCATGAAATGGAGACATTTTATCAAACAGTTTTTTTTCGCAATAAACAGGCTGGACCCAGTCCTAATAAGTTTTTTGAGAACGATTTGACAAGCATTAGGAGGAAAGTTGATAGATCGCAATCATTTCTCAAATTCCATCCATTCGACCCCTGGAGAAAGGCTTTTCGAATGCAAGGTTTATTACGAGGACACGGATTGCATGGGTGTAGTATACCATGCCAACTACCTGAGATTTCTTGAAAGGGCCAGGACTGAGTATGTTTCTGAAACACTCAGGAATATAGCGGAATATCACGATCGTGGGCTTTATTTCATGGTACACAAGGTCGAGATTGCTTTTCACTCTCCGGCCAGGTTAGGGGATTCTCTCGTTGTCAGAACCTGGATTGACAAAACCACGAGATACAGGGTGATAGTCAAACAGATCATTATAAGGAAAGGTCAAACAAGAGATTACCTGACAACGGCTTCGATAACCCTGGTAGCTGTTGGAACAGATGGAAAGCTTCTCGAAATACCCAATGAATTCCATTCCCTTGCAATAAACTGATTAATTCAATGACTGATATATCATCCGGGTCTCTTATGTCACGAGGAAGCTATAAAAAATTCCTTATCGTTCTCTGGATCGTCTTGTTGTTTTGGGCGCCTATTGAGAATTTGTGTTTCGCTAATGAAAATGATCTAATTTTAAAATTGTTCAGAAGTTCCGGCTTAAACTCCCAAATTGATCAGATTCACTCATCGATATGGCTTGCGATCCCATCAGACGCTTTTGTAAATGAAGCCGTTCGAAACGAGTCTTACAGGAAATTTAAAAAAGCCACCCCTGCAGAAAATCTGGCTACAATAGCGCGTAATGAGGCGCAACGCGTTTTTGACAAGGAAAAGATTGAGTCAGTAATAAAATTCTATGAGACAATCCCGGGCAAAAAACTTGCCCGCGTTCAAAAAGAACTGCTGGTGAATCACAACATCAAGAGCATGAGAGAAGCTCACAAGACAGCGGCGTTGCTTCCGGAAGAACGACTTGAATTAATCTCCAGAATCATAAGTATCCAGAAAGCCGCTGAAACGAATGCCGAACTCAACGCCACGTTTATTGATTCTCTTTTGAACCTACCAACCCCCAAATCGGAGAAGGGCAGCGCCCAAGACGAACTTAAGACCAGTCGTTATTCCTTCATGACGCTAGAAAAACGCTTGATCGATGAAACTATCATGTTGTCATACGCCAACAACCTGAAATCCTTTAACGATGATGAACTGATGACGCTAATAAATTTCTTTGAAACTCCTGAGGCCACATGGTTTATGGAAATAGTCGCGTCTGCCAACAGGAAGATTGTTCAGGAGACTGGTCGGGTTTTGGCACGAACTATTTCCCAGCAAACAGGATCATCAAGGTAGTCTTTTTTATTAGCCAGGAGAGCAATGTTTACTTTCCGTAACATAAATTTCATTGACCTCAGAACATCGTTTGTGGTCCGGCTCTTTTTTGCAGCATGCCTGATTCATGGATATTGCGGTCCATCGTTTGGAGAAAGCGGTTTAAAGACCTATCATGACGCAAAGGGCCGTTTTTCGATAGATTATCCATCAACTATGACTGTGGATGCGTCTAACCCCGATGAGATCCGGATTTTTCATCCCTCGGCTTCGTTCAGAATAAACATCGACCTTATAAAGCGGCCCAAGAAGTCTTCACGGGATGCCAAACCGTTCATGAACGCTGTAAAGGGTAACCTGAAAGAAGAGTTCACCGATGTAAAAATCATTGATGAAGGGCATGCAGCCGATGATCCGTCCCAACTCTATCTGCTGTGTTCGTTTACCGACAAGAGAGGAGTTAGGCTGACTCAACTTACCCAGGTTTATCTGGCTGAGGAACGCATACTGCAACTGATCATTTCCGACAAACCGGAGGGTTTCAGGAATCTGGCCGGCATTATCGACAAGATTCGGAACTCACTAAAAATTATGAAATCATCTCTTGAATAATCCGATCGACATTTAATGAGTATTTAATGAGCTTGTTCAGGTTAATTTCTGATTTTTCACCACAAGGCGATCAACCGGGCGCGATAGAAAAACTTTCGCATGGCGTTAATTCTGGCGCCAGACATCAGGTGTTACTTGGAGTTACCGGATCCGGCAAGACTTATACCATGGCCAATCTGATTTCCAGAGTAAGTAAGACCTCACTGGTTCTAGCTCCCAACAAAACCCTGGCAGCCCAGCTATTCAACGAATTCAAATCCCTCTTCCCCGAAAACGCCGTTGAATATTTTGTTTCATATTACGATTACTATCAACCGGAAGCCTACATTCCAACTTCAGACACATATATAGAAAAAGATTCCAGCATTAACGAGACCATTGACAAAATGAGGCACTCAGCAACCCGTTCTCTGTTCGAGAGAAGGGATGTCATCATTGTCGCGTCTGTGTCCTGCATTTACGGTTTGGGTTCCCCTGAGGCGTATCAGAATATGCTGCTTCATTTAATAAGGAGCGAAGAGACCGATAGGGATGACGCTTTGCGCAAACTTGTCGAAATTCAGTACACTCGGAATGACATTGATTTTCATCGAGGGACATTTCGGGTTCGAGGAGATACTGTTGAAGTTTTTCCCGCTTACGAGGAAGAAAAAGCAATCCGAATTGAGTTCTTTGGTGACACTGTAGAAGGCATCTTTGAGATAGATCCATTACGCGGGAAGATTATTCGTTCATTGGACAGGATAGCCATATATCCTGCAAGTCACTATGTTACCGAAAGGTCAAAGCTGATCAAATCAGCGGACAGTATTCTCGATGAAATGAAAGAGCGAGTAGAGCATTTCCGGAACAGCGCTAAATATATAGAAGCCCAAAGGATTGAGGAGCGCACACGCTTCGACGTGGAAATGCTGAAGGAGATGGGGTATTGCAATGGCATAGAAAACTATTCGCGATACCTTACAGGTAGGAACCCAGGAGACCCCCCACCGACACTTTTAGAGTATTTTCCTAAAGACTCTCTTTTCCTGATCGATGAATCCCATGTGAGCATACCTCAACTCAGGGGAATGTTTCGAGGCGACAGAGCCAGAAAGCAGACCCTGGTCGAATACGGCTTCAGACTCCCAAGCGCACTTGATAACCGACCCCTGACTTTTGAAGAGTTCGAAAAACTAGTAGGTCAGGCGATTTATGTTTCTGCTACGCCAGGGCCGTACGAGCTTGAAAAAGCTCAGGAACATGTCGCAGAACAAATAATCAGGCCGACAGGACTAATGGATCCAGTCATCGAATTGCGGCCCGCTTCCGATCAGGTAGATGACCTCTTGCATGAAGTCCGGAGTCGTGTGTCCAAAAACCACCGTGTGCTGGTTACAACGCTTACGAAGAAAATGGCCGAAGATCTGACTGAATATTATTCAGGTCTTGGCGTTAGAGTTAAATACCTTCATTCAGAAATTCATACTATCGAACGCATGGAAATAATCAGGGATTTACGGCTTGGCAAATTTGATGTCCTTGTCGGCATAAATCTGCTGAGGGAGGGCCTCGACATTCCCGAGGTATCCCTGGTCGCCATTCTTGACGCAGATAAAGAAGGTTTCCTTCGGTCTGAAAGATCGCTCATCCAGACTGCCGGTCGGGCCGCAAGAAATGTTGATGGAACGGTAATCCTGTACGCTGACAGGATGACTGATTCAATCAGGAAAACAGTCGATGAAACATCCAGACGAAGGAGCCTGCAACTGGAATACAACCTGAAGCACAACATAACCCCCGAAACAATTCGCAAACAAATCAATGACATCCTGAGCTCACTGGCTGAACAGGACTATGTTACCATTGACAGGGAACCAGACAAAAAAATCCCGGAAATTCCGGTTGACAAAATTCCGGCCATGATTGACAAGCTGACCAGACAGATGTTCACTTACGCTAGAGACCTGGAATTTGAAAAAGCTGCAGAATTGAGAGACCAGATCAAGGAACTCGAGAATATCAGAATCAAATACTAGCTGTTTACCAACAAACCACCGTCCTGGTTTTTCATGAAAAGTTCCGTATGGTTAATTTAATCATGATTCCTGTTCCTTAACAGGTTCCATAGCGGTTTGATCAAATTGTTCAACTTCCGGCAGAGCAGGAAGTTCCGAGAAATCCTTTAGTCCAAAAACTTCCAGGAATTTCCTTGATGGTCCGTAAAGTATAGGTCTGCCCGGGATGTCCTGCCGCCCCATTGCGAGTATCAATTCCTTGTCGAGAAGACTCCTGATCGTCCCTGAACATTCAACCCCTCTAATCTGCTCTATTTTATGGCGCGTTATGGGGTTGTTGTAAACAATTATTGACAAAGTTTCCAGCGCTGCTCTTGTCAACCTTGCGGGCCTTTCGTTCCTGGATTTTATGACCCATTGGGCAAGTTCAGGCAGCGTCCTGAACTGGTATCCACCCGCCACTCTAGTCAAATGAAAGCCTCTCGAACGTGATGCGTAATAATGTTCCATATTTGTCAGTATGTTATTAATTCTGGCAATTGGAGCGTCTGGAATTATGAATGAAATACCCTGCGCCGAAACAGGTTCGGAGCTTGCAAATATGATCGCTTCTACAATTGAGGACAGTAGTTCGTCGTCCATTTTATCAATCAATGACATTTTTCAGGTATATGAGTCTAGCACAATTTTATGAGATGTTTGGACCCGAGTCAAAGCCAAACAGGAACCAGCGCAGGAAAAAATACTGTCACAATAAAACTTCAAACATACCTCTTGTAATCACGGGTTGTTCCCTCTTCAATGGATGCCAGTGAACATGCCGCCAACAGAGATGACTTATCGCCGCATGCGCCTTGGCATTTGAAGAGAGTATTTTTTTTTGCTATGATTGAAATCACAGACGCAATGTTAATGAGGTTATTGAGGAACCGTTCATGAAATATGTCGAAGAAAACCCGGATGGTGTAAGCAAGGCCGATATTGTTGTCGGAATTCCTTCCCTTAATGAAGCCCCATCCATCTCTTTTCCCACAGAACAGGCAGACAAGGGCCTGATCAAGTATTACAGGAATCATTCGGTTGTAATCATCAATTGTGACAATGATTCTACTGATGGAACACGAGAAGCGTTTCTTGGTGTTAAAACCCAGACTCCTAAAATTTATATTTCCACTGAGCCGGGAGTTTCGGGAAAAGGTAACAACTTGAGAAACCTGTTTCTAAAAGCGGTGGAGTTGGAAGCCAAAGCAATAATTGTGGCTGACGCAGATCTTAGAAGTATGACCCCCCTATGGATCAGAAATCTCTGCGAACCCATTTTTGATAATTATGATTTTGTGGCGCCACTGTACATCCGACACAAATATGATGTCACTGTTACCAATAACATAGCCTATCCGCTAACAAGGTCTCTGTATGGACGCAGGGTGAGGCAACCGATTGGCGGGGATGTAGGGTTTTCAGGAAACCTGGCAAAGCAGTTTTTGGAATCGGAGTTCTGGTCTGATAAGGTCGGCGCCTTTGGAATAGACGTCTGGATGACTACAATAGCCTTGAGAAGCCGAAGTTCGGTAATCCAGTCCTTTATGGGAAAACCGAAGATTCATAAGGTCCGTGACCTGGATTCACACCTTGAAATGATGTTCGAGGATGTCATCTCAACGGTTTTTGACCTTATGATTCAATATGAATCCTTTTGGCGTGAGGTCAAATGGAGCAGACCTACGGCTGTTTTTGGATTTGGCCTTGGGGATGTTGAGATGCCTCCTCCTGTAGAAATGGATACACACGGTTTGTGGGAGAAATTCATTTCAGGGATGAGATCTGACTGGAATCTTTACTCAAGCGTCATTAGCAATGAGAACCTAAACAAACTCGAAGAGGTGCTTGACCTTCCCGTCGGTGGTTTTGAATTCCCTGCAGGATTATGGGCAAAAATTATATATGATTTCGCAATTTCTTACAGAAACAGGTCTATGGACAGGCATGAACTTGTCAGGGCCATGATCCCATTACATTATGGAAAAACTTTGTCATTTGTTACCGAAACACATGCCATGAACAACCAGCAGGTGGAAGAATTTATCGAGGATCAATGCGTCCAGTTTGAAAAGGCAAAATCCTATCTGGTCGAAAAATGGTTTGCGTAATGGCGCAGGCAATTTAGCTACGAAGCAAGGCTCGCCCCATTTTATTAAGGAGCAGAAAATGTCCAAGATATTGATAGTAGATGACGAAGAAGGAATCAGGATGCTTTACTCGATGGAGCTTCAGGATGAGGGTCACACGGTGGTAACCTTACCTGACGGCAAAGGCCTCATGGAAGTTATCGATGAGGAAAAACCGGATTGCATAATCCTGGATATTAAAATGAGAGAATACAACGGTCTTGATTTACTTCAACAGGTTAGGAAAAAATATTATGATTTACCGGTAATACTCAACTCTGCCTATTCCAGCTTCAAGGTCGATCTAAAAACAGTTGCTGCAGATTATTATGTAGTTAAGAGTTCAGACCTGACAGAACTCAAAGAGAAGCTGAGACTTGCGCTTGAATGCAGCATTCCCAAGTAATTGCTATTGACTTATTGATGGAATCCGACGAAATACTTTATATTTGATGCATGATATAATCAAAATGAACAATCTGGGCAAGGTTTACTCTACCGGCCCGGTCCACGTAATCGCATTAAGAGATATTAATTTTACCGTTACTCCGGGTGAATTCTTATCGGTGATGGGGCCTTCCGGATCCGGTAAATCCACTCTCATGAACATCCTCGGATGTCTTGATATTCCGACAAGCGGGGAATACTTCCTGGCTGGCGAGGATGTCTCAAAACTTGACCGTGATCGGCAGGCGGATGTTAGAAACAGGAAAATAGGATTCGTTTTCCAGGGCTTCAACCTGTTGCCCAGAATGAATGCTATACAGAATGTCGAACTTCCATTAATTTACGCCAGAATTGGGTCCGCAACAAGGACAAGAAATGTTCTCGAGGCCCTTGAACTGGTAGGGCTTTCAGACAGAGCGGACCATTTACCTTCCCAATTATCAGGAGGACAGCAACAACGCGTGGCGATCGCAAGGGCGCTAGTCAACAAACCCGAAATATTGCTTGCAGACGAACCTACGGGAAACCTGGACTCCAAAACCAGCGCTGAAATCATGACCGTGTTCAGAAGATTGAATGAAGAAAGACAAATTACTTTCATTCTGGTTACTCATGATCAGGATCTCGGCAGAATGACGGACCGTATCATCCTTATCAGGGATGGGTCCATTGAAAGTGACACAAGACTAAATTAATATTTCATGATCAGATTGGCCATTCCCAATTAATATGGAGCGGCTGAAAAATGTATTTCAAAACACTGATGCATTGTTTACCGAAAATGTATGTTGTTTCTTCCAAAGCGGATGCAACTCTGACCAGAACTGGTCTATAATCAATTCCTCTATCCTCTTGATTCATGGAGCCTATGGTTTTGAAAAAAATTGTCATTTTTTCAGTCATTGCGGTCATGCTGGCCTCCGTGCTTTACCTCTTTACAAGAGATGGATCTGACAAACCCGAATATTCATTCCTTACTACTCCTCTGGAGAGAGGAAACCTGAAGGTGGAGATAAATTCCACGGGGACTGTAAAACCGGTTGTTGAGGTCTTGGTGGGCAGCCAGGTTTCCGGATACATCAAGGACCTTTATGCCGATTTCGAATCCCGGGTAACCAAGGGGCAACTGATTGCCCTGATTGATCCGGACACTTTCAAGGCAAAGGTTGAACAGGCACGAGCCGATCTGTTAGCCGCCAAAGCCAATCTCGCGAAAGCTGAGGTAAGTTTCATTGATGAGAAACGGACGCTAAAGCGCAAAGAGGGGCTAATTGGTAGAGATTCCATTAGCCAGAGCGACTACGACGCCCAAAAAACAAAAACCGACGCGGCTGAGGCTCAGGTCGAAGTTGAAAAAGCGAGAATTGTTCAGGCGGAGGCAAGGCTTCACGAAGCCGAGCTTCAGCTCAGATACGCTCACATTGAAGCTCCGGTAACAGGTACCGTAACCTCACGCAACATGGATGTCGGTCAGACTGTTACCGCAGGCTTTCAAACCCCAGTATTGTTCAAGATTGCCGAAGACTTGACACGCATGCAGGTCTATACCAATGTAGACGAAGCGGATATTGGGAAAATCAGGGTCGGACAAACAGCCATCTTTACCGTTCCTGCCTTTCCGGAGAAATCTTTTGTAGCCTCGGTTACACAGATACGAAATGAGCCTAGGATTGAACAAAATGTGGTAACCTACAATGTCATCCTGGATGTCAACAATGATGAACTGCTTCTGCGTCCAGGCATGACAACAAATGTTCAGATTCTGGTCACAGAGATTGCTGACACCCTGATGCTACCTGACCCTGCTCTCATGTTTTCTCCGCCCGACGCTGCTTTTCCCAAAGGAAAGCCTCATTTCATCCCTCCAAAAGAGGGATACCGAACAGTCTGGCGCCTCGAGGGAAAGAATGAGCTCAAACCGGTTAATGTCAAAGTAGGGATCACTAGCCCTCAAAGGACCCAGATCCTGACGGACGAACTTAAAGCAGGCGCCAGTATAGTAGTTGAGGCGGTTCTCAAGAAAAAGAAAACAGGGCCTCCGGGAGGGGGTTTCCGGTTCCAGTTTTAGTTTGTAATATCCCAAACGGTATTTATTTTCATGTTTATTATGACCGTTTTCAAATGCACTCCCATTTATTTTAGCAGAGGTGTTTCATGACCAACGCCAGTGCTGTGGATAGCGGGTTTACCACAATACATGATCGTGCTCATCCCAAAGTCATCTTTTCGACCGATCCATCCGATTTTGATTACATGAAAGTCAATGTTCCGTGTCAAAGCGCATGTCCGGCATTTACCAACGTGCCGGCATACATAAGGGACATTTACGAAAAACGCTACGGTCATTCCTATGAACTTAACAGAATAGTAAATCTGTTCCCCGGCACATTGGGACGTATATGCTCTCGCCCTTGCGAAAAAAAATGTCGCCATGGAGAACCCGAACTCGGACAGCCGGTTAGCATCTGTCACCTCAAGAGAGCCGCTTCCGATTTTAAGGAGCTTGGGCGTCCCTTCCTCTCACAGATGTTTTCGGCTATTGGAAAAAGCGTATGCATAGTAGGTTCAGGCCCAGCCGGACTAGCCGCCGCACATGATCTCAACGCCATCGGCTTCAACATCACCATTCTGGAAGCGTTTGATGAACCCGGCGGAATGTTGCGTTATGGAATACCTGAATTCCGACTTCCCCGAGATGTATTGAAAAACGAAATTGAAACCATACTCAAAATGGGGATAACCCTGAAAACCGGTATCCGGGCTGGGGTTGACATAGCTTTCGAAGAGATTATGACCGAGTATGACGCAACCCTTATTGCTTCAGGCTGTTACTCTTCCAATCGGCTTGGCGTGTCGGGTGAAAATCTCAGAGGAGTATATTCCGGTCTTGATCTTGTAATGGACATTTCACGGGGGAAAACGCCTGATCTGGGTAAGAAAGTGATAGTGATCGGCGCCGGTTTCACGGCATTTGATTGCGCGCGATCAGCGCTGAGGCTAGGCGCCGAAGACGTAACCATTTTTATTCGGGGTGTGGAGGAAGAGCTTCGCGTCACCGAGGATGAAATCCTCGACGCCAAGAGAGAAGGCGTCAAAATCAGAGGCTTGAGTCTGACGCAGAGGATCGTCGGCGAAGACCATGTAGGCGCTGTAGAGTTCCTCCGATCAAGAACCGGTGAGACAGGCCCTAACGGACGCCGAAGGATTCACGCCATTGAAGGCAGCGAATTCCTGGTCGAGGCGGATTCAGTGATAGTCGCGGTAGGGCAGAGCGCAGAGCCTAACAGCGCTCCAGGCGCCAAAGATGGCAACGGTGTGCTCATAGGTGACAGGAACACTTTTAAGTCTTCAACTTCAAACCTCTATTTGACGGGCGATTTTCTGACCGGCCCTTCCACTGTAATAGAGTCGGTAGCTTCCGGTAGAAAAGCTGCTGAAAGGATCGCCCAGGACCTTACTGGGCAAAAATTCAGGGAATGGGTCGTAAAGATGCAGGAGGCGGTTATAACGGATCGACAACGCTCCTGGGATTTCATTCCAAAACAGGAAATGCCCTCCGTCATGCCAATATCCAATCGCATCATGGATCAAAAAGTAGAAGTCGAACAGGGTTTAACTCAGGATCAGGCGTTTGAGGAAGCCAAACGATGTTATCTATGTTACCTGCATTATGAAATAGATATCTCAAAATGCATATTCTGCAGGTATTGCATTGACAATGCTCCACGAGATTGCATAAAGCTTGTTTCAAGCGTTACCTTGAATGATAACGGCGCCATAGAATCTTTTTGGGAGACGGTTGACTGGCAGAAGGTCAATGCCGTGGTAATCGATAATTCCCGATGTATAAGATGCGGAGAATGCGTCCGGGTATGTCCGGTGGACTGCATTTCCGTAACGAGGGTTGAGCTTGTTGAAAGAAATCTCTTAGCTGGGAGGCTATGATGTCAACCGAGCGCTTTGTCATAATTGGAAATGGTCCAGCGGCTAACGAAGCGGCTACAACCTTGAGACAACGGGCGCCGCAATCAGGAATCACCGTTTTTGGCAAGGAAACAACAAGATCCTACAAGCCACATCTCTTGCCTGACGTAGTGGCAGGAAGACTGGACGCTGAAAAAATCTTTGCTAGCCCAGAAGACTATTACAACGAACGAGACATTCAGCTACGACTCGGTCAAAAGGTTGTACAGGTTGATTTTAACAAATACCAGGTAATCCTTGAACATAGAGAAGTTGTTTCCTTTGATGGACTGATCATTGCTACCGGAGGAAAACCGAGGATCCCAGAACCTCTTGAAGTGTTTGAGGATGTCATGATGACTCTCAAGACAACCGAAGATGCAAGGTTGTGGATTGACAGACTGGCCAGGGTTGATTCGGTACTCATGATTGGCGGAGATTTGACCTCCCTCAGCCTTACACGCGCCCTGATTAATATAGGCAAGAAGGTTTTCTTTATCATCGACGCCGAATCTTTCTGGCCACTTCCTTTTAATGAGCGATTACATCAGGAAATTCATGCCCGCTTGCGTGAAAAGGGGGTCGATGTCTCAAGTTCACGTAAAATAAAGCGACTTACACAACTTTCTGACTGCTCGATACAGGTAGAAACCGACTGCGCCGATTTCGAAGTCGGGATTGTAGGCGCATTTTTTGGGTTGGTTCCTGATGTCAGATTCCTGGCCAGGTCCGGACTGGATATAGATAGAGGAATTCTCGTGGATGAAAACTTGCAAACACGCTTCAGGAATGTTTTTGCCGCTGGGGACTGCGCCCAGGTATACAATCCTGTGATTCGTGATTATTGGGTTTCGATCGGTTATGACAATGCCCGAACTCTGGGCAGAATAGCCGCGCTGAACATGCTCGGGGGTATGATCGCCGCACAGGCCTCCCCGGAAAGCATCTTCAGTTTGAACGGGGTGCAGGTAAACACTTCTTGGTGGATGGAGTTCTGATATGCCCAAGGTAGACATAACTGTTGAAGTTTGTGGAATGGCGGGAGACGGAACAATCGCCGCTGGAGGCATGATAAACGAAGCGATGTCTTCAGGAGGATACTACGTTCTCGGATTTGACTCATATCCTGCTGAAATCAGGGGATTCGGCAGATGTGTGACTCATTCCAGGATTGGATCAGAGGAAATCAGCGCCCTGCAGGAAAAGACTCATATACTCATTTCACTTAATGACGAGCAGTCCCGATCCAGGGCTCCCTATCTCGACAATGGCGCCATGGTATTTTTTGATTCCAGGCCATCCGCGTACATCACCGAAGACCAATCATTGGTGGCTACGCTAAGACCTGACAGCAGGCTGTTTGGCATACCGTTTTCCGATCTTGCCACCAAGGCCGCAGGCTCTGCAAGAGGCCGAAACCTGACCGCTTTGGGCGGTTTTGCCGCTGTCTGTGGAATTGATCCGGAACTGTTTCGCCACGTCATTACAACAAAGTTTGAGTCAAAAGGACAGAAAGTCCTTGATATTAATATTAAAAGTTTTGACGCCGGATACGATTACGCCCATCAGCGCTTTTCGGAAAGGTTTGACAGGCTCTTTGACGGATTGGAGCCAGATCAGGGGCCCAAGAGGGTCATGCTCTCAGGAAACTACGCAATTGGCAAGGGCGCCATCGACGCCGGCTTACAGCTCTATTTCGGATACCCAATTACGCCTGCGACTCCTATAATGGAATATCTTGCAAAGGCTTTGCCTTCACGAGGCGGACGAGTCGTTCAGATGGAGGATGAAATTGCTTCCATTGGAGCGGTTCTAGGGGCATCCTATACAGGAGCCAGATCAATGACGGCCACGTCAGGGCCCGGTTTTGCGTTGATGACGGAATTGATAACGCATGGTGTTATGGCTGAAATACCTGCCGTAATTCTTGATGCGCAACGAGGCGGACCCTCAACCGGTCTCCCTACAAAAACCGAACAGTCAGACCTCCATGCCGCAGTCTTCGGAGGCCCGGGAGATTCCGCCAGAATCGTCATCGCTCCAACCAACGTCTCCGAATGTTACTCTTTTACTGTCAAGAGCTTTCAACTCGCCGAAAAATTCCAAACCCCCGTCATTGTGCTAACTGACTTCTTTCTCGATAACAGGGTAGAGAACGTCCCCCCGCTGCATTCTTCAGAGTCCGAAACCAGGAACGTCAATGTTTTCCCGAACGACGCTCAACAGGGGTACTACAAACGGTATAGCGATACGCCTGACGGCATTTCCCCAAGAGCCCTCCCCGGAATGAAGGGCTTCAACCATGTCGCTACCGGACTTGAACACTCGGAAAAAGGCGCTCCCGATTACTCGCCGGAAAACCACCAGAAGATGTCCGAAAAACGGCATCGAAAAATTCAGTCGGCGCTTTCGGATCTTTTTGAACCTGAGGAGTTTTATGGCTCATCACATCATGATGTTGGAGTCATAAGTTGGGGGTCTACCTTCGGTTCCGTCCTCGAAGCCACTCGACAGGCGCGTCAGATGGGTCACAATGTGGCCGCATTAAAGATTACGTCAATCTATCCTTACCATAAAGATACCATCAGGGCGTTCATGCTCAAATGTAATAACATTCTCATACCAGAACTTAATTTTGAGGGACAATTAGCCAATTTGATAGGACATTTAAATACCGGTGATGTGCATAGACTTAACCTTGTAACCGGCTCTCCAATTCCTCCAGGCGCAATTCTCTCCGAAATTGTTAAATTTGTTGATGGAGGCTCCAAATGAGAACATCAAGCAGAGTCCTTGCCGAAAGAATCAACGAGATCGGGAAATCAGGCAATTTGCGAGTTCGCTCATCGGCATTGCCAACATGGTGCCCCGGATGCGGGTACTTTGGAATACATCAGGGAATTAATCAGTGCATAGTGGAACTCGGGCTGGAACTCCACAACATCGTGACGGTTTCCGGGATAGGATGCGCTGGACGATATTCTTTTTTTACAAGTACTTATGGCCTCCATACTGTCCATGGTAGAACTTTGCCTACAGCTACGGGAGTTAAGCTGGCAAACCCCAAATTAACCGTTTTTGCCATTGGCGGAGATGGTGACGGGTTAGCGATTGGCGGTGGGCACTTTGCTCATGTTGCCAGAAGGGATGTTAACATTAATTACATCCTTTTTGACAATTCGATTTACGGATTGACCAAAGGGCAACCGTCTCCAAGTTCACCAATAGGAACAAAAACCAAGGCTAGTCCCGCCGGAACCATGGATAAACCCCTCAACGCCACGCTAATGGCTCTAACCTACGGGGCTTCCTTTGTCGCCCGACTGTTCGCAGGCGCCCCGGAAATGATTGCCAAAGCACTGATGGAAGGGGTACAAACCCCTGGATTCTCGTTCTTTCATGTTTATTCGAGTTGCGTTACATTCGACAAGACATTCAAGACATGGACCAACCTCAAGAAATGGGTTCG
>CAITZA010000481.1 GCA_903896745.1 uncultured Desulfomonile sp.
ATCAGGGCATCAAAAACCCTGACAATCCCTATTCGGTTACCCAACCAAACACTGGAGGCAGGCATGAGAGAACTCGCAATGGCATTTATCTGTTTCGCAGGATTGATGGTCGTCGGCTCGTGGGCCCTGACAATCACGTTGGCAATCGGACGTTTTGCGTCCGCAAAATCGGGCAAGGGCATCTTATTGCCCGGACGTTTGCTGTCCGCCTTTTCCCGGCAGCGAAAACCCCAATGGCTTTCCGCTGCAGACACTATCGCCCTGTATGGCGGCGATCACGCGAACACAATTGACTGAGGCTACCGGCTTTCGTCTGAGGAACGGCTACCCGCCTTTCCTCAATTTCTTACTGCTACATTAGATACTGCTTACTCTGGTCAAGTTAGGTAATAAGGATGAAGGAGTTAGAGTCAATCGGGGCGTTGGAAACACTAAAGGATATGGTTGCTCTGATTGATACCAGTGAGAGGTTAAGAGGATTGGAATTCCCAATAGTCATCGTTTATGACATTGGTTTTACTGAAAAGACTTTACTTTTAATCAACGCGTATGCGCGTGCCACGACTCGAGTCATAGGAATATACTCTATATGGAGTCTTAAGCTGTTTGAAAATCCGAATGTCGAAAAAGAGCCCTTTATTGTTGAGGTGTTGAAAAACCCTGAAATCGCAGAAGCTGTAAAAAACCCGTGGACTTACATCCTAAAAAAGCTTGGGTGGGAATTGCATTCGGTTGCCACGCTTTCCGGGTCTATATTTTGGAATATCAGTTTAGGTGTTTGGGTGGTACACACGGATAATCCTGCATACAGGCTAGAGGAGCAGATGTGGATAGCGCACCTCCTCCTGAAAACAGATTATCCTGTGTATTATGTCAGATCAGGGCCTGGCTACTTGCATATTAGCGATAATCTCATCTCTAAAAAATCACTCGAAGAGCCCATCTCATCTACTGGTATAAGAATTGCTACTTGTCCAGATTGTGGTAATTTAGCTGTGCAAAAAGAAGAAGGGAATATTAGTTGCGTGAATTGTATGCCGCATAAGCATCCATTGCCTCCGGTCTATACATCGCTTACTGAATGTGATCGAATGATCTCGAATCCTGATAAATATACCAAAGATGACAAAATATCAATGGGGTTACATTTACTCTCACTTTGTACTCTCCAAAAAGCATCGCCTGACCTATCTCAAGTAATCAGGCACTACGTTACTGGCGCCGGGAATCAGATTGGTTACCAACCTTTGCTTATATTTGTAACAACACTTATCTATAATTTAGACGACCAGCAAACGATTAGCCTGGAAGGAATTACAAGTCAGATTAAGAAACTTGTTTTACCTCAAAATTATCATGTTCTCGACAAAATAATCCCTCTCACAACAAATGCTTGGCTAAAAAGAGGATGGATATATAAACCCAACCCTGACAAAAAAGGCTTTTACGCGAGATCACAAAAATTACCCTCATTAGAAAAATCAGCGGACGATCAATCGGCAGATGAAAAATAAAGCATCACCGAACTACTACGAAATCTCTTCCGCCGCGTGTTCCAAATCCTCATCGCCAGGCCGGGAATAGCGCGCGGTCGTATCCAGCCGGCTGTGACCGAGAAAAGTCGCTGCCGTCACGATGTCAATCTGGGGGTTGCGTACCAGGCGGGTGGCCACGGTATGGCGAAAAGAATGGGGGCTGACATGCTCCACGCCGGCCTGGGCTGCGTATTTTTTGACCGTATACCAGATGGCGTAATGTGTCATGGGCGCGCCATCGCGGGTTTTGAA
>CAITZA010000482.1 GCA_903896745.1 uncultured Desulfomonile sp.
CTTTGGGTCTATGTCATTGGCGTAAACGATGCGCCAGTTAGACTGTTCCAGTCCTAGTCTGACCAGGCCTATTCCCGCAAAAAACTCGGCGACCTTTTTATACGGTATTATGGATTCGCATAATTTTACCGGGCTCTTGAGTTCACACGCATCTTTTACTTTTGCAATACATCCATGTATGTCCTTTTTTATGTCGGACTCCCAAAGTCGCAATACCCTCCAACCGCCTGTGAGCAGCGCAGCAGAAGCCTCTGCGTCACGACGCATGTTGCCCCGGATCTTTTTCAACCAGTAGCCCGCATTGGCGCTTTTCCGGAACTGGTCTTCCAGGCAGGTGAGACCTCGTCTCACCCATTGCCCTCCATGCCAGTAATCACCATCAATAAAGATGGCAAGTCCGGCCCTGGGCACGATCAGGTCGGGCTTCCCCGGCAAATGGTCAGTCTTGAGGCGATAGCCTATTCCCGCCTCACGGAGGGCCTGTCTGAATTTTATTTCAGGGGCGGTGTTTCGGCTTTGAACCTGCCGCATGATTGATGATACATCCCGAGCCTGTGTCACATTATCCGCCTGACTGATCACGTCAAATCACTCAAAACTACCGAATACTTACAAGTTTTTACCGGCTTCACAAAGCCCTGAGAAACTCGGGTCTGAGCATTCCGCGATCCTCGGCGCTCAGAACATGATCGATGGCTCTAAGTATTTCATCCCTGTCACCAGGCAATGTGGCCTTGACCGGCAGGTAATTCGAGGCGTGATTGGATCTGAAGACACAGTTGCTGAAATTCGAATCGGCTATCATCGTTCTGAGTTCACGAATCAACTCGAAAGGCTCTGGAACCTTGAATCTGCCTTGGACATATTCATCATGAAGCGGCGTGCCCGGAACTGTGATAACGCTTAATGCCCCCACATAGTCGGGATCCATGTCGGTAAGTATTTTCGCAGTGGCCTGAGCATGTCTCTGGCTATGATCGAGCCCGCCAATGCCCAGCAACACTGTTACTGACAAAAGAATACCCGCATCCTTGACCCTGCGGGCCGCTTCTACCAACTGATCGTAGGTTGCGCCTTTGCATATCTTTATCAACAGGTCGGGATCACCCGTTTCAACGCCGAGATAGATTATCCTCAGGTTGAGAGCCCTAAGCTCCTTCAATTCCTCGACAGATTTTCTCAGAATATCTCTGGCGTTCGCATAAACTCCCACACGATCCACGGATGGCAATAATTCCCTGACAGATTTGAGGATTTCCAGCAGGCGCTTCTGTGGTATGCATAGCGCGTCGCCATCCGCAAGAAAGACCCTTCTAACCGCCCCCATGTATGCGCAATCCTTAAGGTCGGAGCGGATTTCCTCAAGGGATCTTATTTTAAAAGGTTTGTCCTGATAGCTCCCGCAAAATGAACACCTGTTATGACTGCAACCCAGTGTGGCTTGAATAATGAGGCTTTCGGCCTCACTCGGGGGTCTGTATACTGCTCCAATGTATCTCAACACAGCTCTCCTGAAATTTCATTTCTCTATCTCATCATAAGGTAATATTTCCCGCACACGGTTTCAATCCTAATAGCATGGTTGATTTTTGATTGACATGGAAAAGTCATATAGTAACCTGTGAGGGGCGACCGAATAAACACGCTATTCCGGGGGGTGAGGAATATGAACCAGACATACAGGATCGACACAAATACTGATATTTACCTCGGAGACAGCAAGGAGATTCTGAGGCTATTTCCCGATAACTCGGTTGACCTTGTTTTCACATCGCCACCCTATGCGGACCAGAGAAAAAATACTTACGGAGGAATCCACCCAGACAATTACGTCGCATGGTTTTTACCGATCACCGAACAATTGCTACGGGTGCTCAAACCCACTGGAACATTTGTTCTGAACATCAAGGAAAAAGCCATGGCAGGGGAGCGCTGCACTTACGTAATGGAGCTCATTCTGGAAATGCGACGACAGGGATGGCTTTGGACCGAGGAGTTTATCTGGCACAAGAAGAACTGCTATCCCGGCAAATGGCCCAACCGCTTCAGGGACGCATGGGAACGTCTGATTCAATTCAACAAGACCCGGAAGTTTAACATGTACCAGGAGGCGGTCATGGTTCCCATGGGCTCTTGGGCTGAAACCAGACTCAGGAACCTGTCCGATACGGACAGAATTCGCGATAACTCCAGAGTTGGCAGCGGTTTCGCCAAAAATGTTTCTAACTGGCTAAAACGCGAAAAGGCTTATCCCACGAACGTCCTCCACCTGGCCACAGAATGCAACAACAAAAACCACAGCGCAGCCTTTCCTGAAGAGCTCCCGGAATGGTTCATCAAACTTTTTACGCAAGAGAATGACGTGGCGCTTGACCCATTCATGGGTTCAGGAACTACTCTCGCCGTCGCTAACAGGATGGGGCGTAAATCTATAGGAATTGACATTGTGCCTGAATACTTCGACATGGTAAAATGCCGACTATCTCCGGATGGACAGCTAATGCTGGACATGAAGCGCGAAAATGAACAAACTGAATCTGAACGATATCTCTCAGTACGTTGAGGATAACATCTCTTCCTTTCATGAGAAACGAATCCGAAGCCTGGATAATTTAAAATTATCTAACGTACTACGCCGAAAAAACCCGTACATGTTTAAGGCCAAGCTAGTTCTTACTTCCGAACAGATCGTTCGAGGAATTCTAGACGCTCACATTTCATCAAACGAAGAAACTGTTTTTGGTGATTGGCTCGAAGGTCTCGCGATTTTTGTCAATCAGCATGTCTACGGTGGATGGAAATCCGGTATCACTGGCACTGACCTCGAATTCGACCACGACAATTCAAGATACATCGTTACAATAAAGTCAGGCCCTAATTGGGGAAACAGTTCTCAGGTGAATAAAATGAGGAGGGATTTCATCACCGCAAAAAAAACCTTAAGGACAAGCAATTCAAAACTTGAGGTTGTGGCAGTCAATGGCTGCTGTTATGGCAGGGACGACCAACCTGATAAAGGTGACTATTTCAAATATTGTGGCCAGAGGTTCTGGGAGTTTATTTCAGGAGACACGGAATTATTTACTCAAATCATAGAACCAATCGGTCACCATGCCAAAGCGCATAACGAAGCCTTTAATAAATCTTACGCACAGGTCATCAATAGATTCACTCGGGAATTTTCCAATAGGTTTTGTATGCAAAATGGTGAAATCGATTGGAATAACCTCGTAAAGTTTAATTCGGGCAAGACGTTAAAAAAATAGGAGATGTCCGTTGGAAGCATCATTGGGTTGTTCAAAACGCTGCTGCTCTCGGAGAAACCGTGATGCTATCCTTCTTCAATAGTCTGCGTTTCAGGTTGCTGACCATTGTTCTGCTGGTGACCATACCTTTGATGGCTCTGATGCTTTATTCGGGGATCGAGCAGAGAGAGGAAGCTGCAGGTAGCGCACGCCAGGAAGCGCTTCGATTGGCGCGTCAGGTGGCGATGGATCAGGAGCGTCTTGCGCTTGGGGCTTCCCAGCTCATAGCGGTCATCGGGAATTTGCCCGCAATCTGTGTTAGCGGCAACCCAGAAGTGTCAGAGTTTCTGAACCGATTGCTGTTATCAGACCCGATATACTCCGTATTAGCAATTTTTAACGCTGAAGGATTCCCGACTTATGCGGCGCCCACCTCAGCCGCGATTGGAAACTGTTCTTCACATGGATGGTTCAAGAAAGTTTCAGGCGACCTTCAACCCGTTATTGGAGAATATCTGATCGATGAAGTTACAGGAAAGCCGGTACTCCCTTTGGCCTACCCGGCGTTGGATGAAGACCGTAGACTCAAGGCTGTGGTTTACGCAGCCCTCGACCTGAACTGGCTGGGTGTTCTGGCGTCGAGAATTCAACTCCCTGTCGATTCGACCCTCGCCATAATTGATGGTAGGGGAACCATTCTGGTTCGCCATCCAGACTCCGGAAAATGGGTCGGAAAAACCATTCCTGACATGCACAAAGTAGGCGAAGTCCTTTCCAGAGGCGGGGGGACAATGGAGGCCCTGGCGCTCGATGGTCATTATCGGCTTTATGCATTCGCCCCTGTAAACGGTCTTCGAGAGGATTTTTTCGTCAGGGTCGGCTTGGACACAGAGACGGTTTTTGGGCCGGCCAAACAGGTTTTGATTCGAAACCTGGTTGTATCGGGTCTTGTGGTGGCTGCGGCTTTTGTGGCCGCAGGGCTTTTCGGATCGCTGCTAATAATGACCGGTATCAATGACCTGGTTGGTGCGGCCGGTCGTTTAGCCTCAGGTGACCTCGGCGTACGCTGCGGTATGACTCACGGCGCGTCTGAAATAAGACTGGTCGCTGACGCTTTTGATCAGATGGCTGAATCTTTACAGAAGCGTGAGTTGCGCCAGTTACAGATTGAAGCGGAACTCAAGCAAACAAACCGGTTCCTGGATCATGCCAATGAAGAGCAAAGACGCCTGCTGTCAACCGCGGCGACTCCGATACTGACATTTGATTCTTCGGGCATGATTACCGGAATTAACACCGAATTTTGCCTGATAACCGGTTATGAGACCAATGACATAATCGGGAAGCCTCGCATTATTCTTTATGAAAAAGCAGGCGATGGTCTTCTTGAACTGTTTGAATCGGGAACAAGCGATCGCCTTCAGCGACTTGAATGTTCCATACGCACAAAGGACGGACGTGTCCTGAGTGTTTTGAAAAATTCCTCGGTAGAGACGGATGAACAGGGAAAAATTTTAGGGGGAATAGAATCCTTCATAGATGTAACCGGATTGATGGAAGCACGGAGGCTTGCTGAACAGGCCAGTATTGCCAAGAGTGAATTCCTGGCCAACATGAGCCATGAGATCAGAACTCCGATGAACGGCATAATCGGCATGACGGGACTTGCGCTGAACACGGAGTTAACCGAGGAACAGAGGGATTATCTGCAGTCGGTAATGATTTCGGCAGACGCGCTTCTTGGATTGATCAACGACATACTCGACTTTTCAAAAATAGAGGCTGGCAAGTTGGAGCTGGCAGCCATACCGTTCAGTTTGCGCGATTGTGTCGCCAACACTTTGACTACATTGGCGATTGGAGCGGAAAACAAGGGGCTTGAACTGGTCTATCGGATACCGGCGAGCATTCCAGATGCGATTTTAGGCGATTCCGGACGATTGCGTCAGATCCTCGTAAACCTGGTCGGCAACGCCATCAAATTCACCACCAGGGGTGAAGTTACCGTAAACGCTGAACTGGAACTGGAAACAGACAGGGAAGTGTGTATTCATTTCTGCGTGAAGGACACGGGCATAGGCATACCGCACGATAAGCAGGCAAAAATCTTTAATGCGTTTGAGCAGGCTGATGGCTCTACCACACGGGAATTTGGAGGAACGGGTTTGGGCCTTTCAGTATCCGCTCGACTGGTAGAGATGATGGGCGGCCGTATATGGCTGGAAAGTGAAGTAGGAGTAGGCAGTGTTTTTCACTTTACGGTTTGTTTTGCGCACGCAACCACTCCAGCGCCAAGGTCAATTCCCCAGGACGCCTGTATTTTCAAAGACATGACTGCCCTGGTTGTCGATGATAATGCGGCAAACAGGCAAATCCTCGAAGAATTGCTCATTTCCTGGGGATTCATACCAACACCGGCGCCTGATGGAAAAACGGCTCTCGATATCATCCGAAAGGCCCAGAATTCTGGCAACCCCTTTAACGTAGCGCTGATCGATTACATGATGCCCGGAATGGACGGTTTCCAGTTGGTTGAAAAAATCAGGAACGATCCAGATCTGATTAATCCGATCATGATAATCCTGACATCCGCCGGTGAGCGCGGCCATGCAGCCAAGTGTCTTGAGTTGGGGGTCTCAGCTTACCTGCTCAAGCCGATAAACCATCAACACCTCTTCGAGACAATCTGCTCCTCTATGCACAAATCGACCGGGGTTCAAGCGGCCCCGTCCCTGATTACCCGTCATTCCATCAGGGAAAGCGCCCTCCGAAAAAACATCCTCCTGGCTGAAGACAATCCCGTTAATCAGAAACTGACTGTCAGACTGCTGCAGAAAATGGGGCATAGCGTGTCAGTGGCTGAAAACGGCAAACGGGCTGTCGAAATGTCCGAAGCCGGAGATTTCGATCTCATTCTCATGGATGTTCAAATGCCGGAGATGGACGGTTTACAGGCCACCATCGCCATCCGCTCAAGAGAAACCTCCCGTGGAACTTCGCGCATCCCGGTACTAGCCCTGACCGCCTACGCCATGACCGGTGACAGTGATCGCTGCATCGAAGCAGGGATGGACGGGTACATTTCCAAACCCATCAATAATCAGGAACTATTCGAGAAGATCGAAAGCATAAAAACGATCAAGACATGAAATCCATTGATCGAGACATATATAGCCATTTCTTAAAGTTTTGTTTCAAAGTGGCCGGTTTTTGCGTTTTCATCCTTTCTGTAGATGAGCCTTTTCAGTACAAGGACAGCCTGTCAAGGAATTGATCTCGGGTTCCTGCACAGAAACCATTATCGCCGCTTTGGCAATTAAACCCGAATTGTAATTGTATACATGTTTAGGTCTGTCATCCCCGCTAAAGCGGGAATCCATTATAATTGAATCCCCGATCGAGTCAGGGATGACAGCACGGGATTGAGGGCCGATTTCTGCGAAACACCGCGCTCTCGACGTGAACGAATTGGTCTATAAGACATACTGTCTTAAAATTCGATTTCATCCCGACAATACATTTGACAAACGCTACGCATGCCAAGCCTGTGTCAGAGCCAAGAGCGAAAAAGTTTTGGACTGCCGTAGGGATGGTCTTGTGTTGACTTTCCGCTTTAGTTATGTCACAAATGACACAAGTCAACCAGTTGAATATTATATGAATATTTTAACGAATCTCTACGGGGGTACAATGGAATACAAATTCGTCCGAACAACTTGCCCTTATTGTGGTTGCGGCTGTGAAATGCTCCTCGAAGTCCTCGATGGAAAACTTGTAGGCACTTACCCGTCAAAGAGTGGCTCCATGAATTATGGAAAATTATGCATAAAGGGGTGGAACGCTAACGAATTTGTTCATAGCCCGGACCGACTTACCAAGCCTCTAATCAGGAAAAACGGAACTCTCGAGGAAGCCTCGTGGCCTGAAGCTCTTGATTTTACAGCGAAGCGTTTGGCTGAAATAAAGGAAACTCACGGAGGCGACAGCCTATCTTTTCTGACATCAGCACGCTGCACCAACGAAGAGAGTTATCTCATGCAGAAGCTTTGCAGAGCAGGGTTTGGAGTAAACCACATCGACCACTGCGCTCGCCTCTGACACGCTCCGACGGTGGCAGGTCTTGCCGCCGCTTTCGGGAGCGGAGCTATGACGAATTCGATTCCGGAGATTGAAGACACCGACTGCATCTTTCTCATCGGCTCCAACACTACCGAGGCTCATCCTCTGATTGCCCACCGGGTTTTCCGCGGCAAGCTAAAAGGCGCGACACTCATTGTAATTGATCCTCGCAAAATACAACTCACCCTCCAAGCGGACATACATCTGAGGATAAATTTTGGAACTGACGTCGCCTTTATCAATGGTCTGATGAAATGCATATTGGACAACAACTGGCATAACCCGGAATTCATAGATGAGCGGACCGAGGGTTTTGATCAACTCAGGAAGAGCCTTGAGGGTTATTCTCTGAAAAGGGCTTCAGAGATTTCAGGCATCAGTGTGGAAGATATGGTGAAGGTAGCAAAGATATATGCCACTTCCGAAAAGTCCGCCATTTTGTATACCTTAGGCATAACAGAACATTCTCATGGTGTGGATAATGTCAAATCGCTCGCCAACCTCGCCATGCTAACAGGGCAGATAGGCCGGCCTTCGACTGGAGTAAACCCGTTACGTGGTCAGAATAATGTCCAGGGAGCATGCGACATGGGAGGTTTGCCAAACGTCTATCCTGGATATCAGGTTGTAACTGATGACAATGTGAGGGCGAAATTCGAAAATGCCTGGAACGCCAAGCTCTCCAACAAAGTTGGTTACATGATTCCCGAAATGATGGACCGCCTCATAGACGGAAGCGTCAAAGGCATGTATATTTTAGGCGAGAACTCGGTCATGAGCGACCCAGACACTCACCACATCCGCCGGGCGCTGTCCTCAGCCGAATTACTGATTGTACAGGACATATTCATGACGGAAACTGCTGAGTTGGCGCATGTAGTACTTCCGGGGGCATGTTGGGCCGAAAAGGATGGAACTTTCGCTAATACTGAACGGAAAGTTCAACGTGTCAGGAAGGCGGTAGATCCGCCGGAAGGAGCCGTACCAGACTGGAAGGTCATATCGGAAGTTGGAAAGAGATTGGGCCTGAATATGGATTATTCATCTCCATCACAAATTTACGATGAGATGAGAAAACTTTCCCCCTCGTTTGCTGGCATCAACTACGAGCGACTTGAATCTGGCGGTATTCAGTGGCCGTGTCCATCAGAAGATCATCAGGGAACTCGGTTCCTTCACCAAGGAAGATTCACACGAGGCAAGGGGCTATTTCATGTGATTAACTATCGCCCCCCAGAGGAGATGCCTTGCGCTGATTATCCGGTTCTGCTAACAACTGGTCGTAGGTTCGCACATTACCACACTCGCACAATGACGGGCAGATGTCCTACTCTTCATAATGAATTTCCAACTCCAAGGGCACAGATTAATCTGTCTGATGCAGAGAAAATGGGGCTTAAGGACGGAGATTTAGTGAAGATTTCATCTCGGCGAGGGGAACTGACTACACCAGTTCAACCAGGAGATATAGTTCCGGAAGGGTCTGTGTTCATGGATTTCCACTTCATGAAAGCAAACCCCAACATCCTTCTTGGAACATCTCTTGATCCAGTGTCCAAAACGCCGGATTACAAGGTCTGCGCCGTCAGGATGGAAAAGGTGATTGAACAAAATTCCGCCACTCAATCCATTACAGAAGGCTGATTAATTATAGGTATCCGGTCTCATTAAGAGCAAAGAGGCTCGGAGAATTAGAGCCTCTTTATGCGCCGGCCTTCTTAAACGGGCCTATTGGCGACCTCACCGACACAAAATTTCGTGAACTACAAACTATGGGATATTGAAGATCAATCATTGAAAAAACCTGGACAATTTACGGCTCTCAAGGTCAGGGTTCCGTCTCTTGACTGGATGACATTCATTCGTCCGTAATCCTGGCCAATCTTCAGAACGTGATCCAGGGAAACCCCCAAAACGTGACAGATGATCACCCTGTTGACCCCCGCATGACCTACGATCAAAGTATCTGAGGTTGCCGATATCACTATGCTTTCAAAAATAGGTATCACCCTGGAAGCCAGGTCAGCGAAACTCTCCCCGGAACTAGGTCGATACTCCGCAATATTTTCTACGCGATCCCTCCATTGGTCGGGAAAACCTTCCTTGATGTCCTTTACCTGATGGCCTTCCCAAGCCCCGAGGCTGATTTCGCGAAGCATGATAGTCTTTATTAATGGTATCGTCAGGCCTCCCATAATAATTTCAGCCGTATTATATGATCGCGACAGATCGCTGCAGTGGATTGACCCTAAACCGACCTCCGAAGCCAGGTTGCGAAACACCAGGGCCTGTATCCTGCCTTTTTCGGAAAGCGGAACGTCCCTTTGACCCACCAGCCTTCCCTTGTAGGCATGATCAATCTCGCCATGTCTCATCAGCCAGATAGTGAAATCCCGCATTGGCGTTCACTCCGACAATTCTGGAAACAGTTTTTCGAGCTTCATACCGATGGCTCCCTCAAATGTAGCCTGAGCGTCTCTGGCAATATCGAACCTGTGCTGAATCACAGCAGTAGCATCCGGGCTGAGCGCATGGTTAATCAGTTGTCGGGTGAAACGAACTTCCAGGTTGACCAGTTTGTCCTGCAGTACGAGTCTGTCAGAGAAAGAGACAACATCAATCTCGGTTATGTTATCCGTATTGATGGGCGATGTCCTCATGTGCGCTTCCACAACCTTAGCCACCTCGGGATATCGCAGCCTTCGCAGGAATTCAGCAGCAACGCGGGCATGATCCGGCATGCCTCGAGCTATGTCATGAAGCAGCGCCGCCGCCTCGATCAGTTTCAGGTCCAGGTCGAACCCTCGCCGTTTAAGCGCTCTTCCCAAGCGTAGCGCCGTTTGCGCAACCTTCATGGAATGCCTGATCAGACCCTCATCTGCCTTGAATGTGTCCGTCAATAAATTCAGGCACTCCGATATCGAGGGAATGGCTTTCCCCTGAACAACCTCAGGAGTCGATCCTCTTGAGGACAGGTAGATGTTTCCGGACACAGCAGTGTTAGAAGTGACATCAATGACCACAAGCACCCTCCCACGAAATCGATTGCACAAATGCGATTCTATTCCAGAGTTGCATAGTCAGAGCGAGGCATGCCCTACGCTGAACTTGCCCTTTGATCAGATATGGTCCGCTTGACTGCGGTTGATGACGGTTTGGCGATCTTGCCGACCGCCACCGCCCCAATCAACAAAGCGCCATCTTTCATCGCGGAGTTTACGATGATGTTTTCTTTCAGTTTAAGTTTGACTTTTTCCAAAGCTGTGTCGTCAGACCCGTCCCTGAGTTCGACGGTCAGGTTGAGCCCAGAAGCATTGTTGACGCTGGTTAGGGATGCCTGGTAATCAATGACCTCCGGAACGCAAAATATGGAGTCGTCCAGGTCCTGGATTCCCAGCCAATGGTTGCTGGCCAATCTCAGCGTATCCCAGATACGTCCCC
>CAITZA010000483.1 GCA_903896745.1 uncultured Desulfomonile sp.
CCTCGATAGGCTTGTAAGAGATTATGAGCTCAAGAAAGTGGGCTAGGTTGTACCGCGTCACCCACTTTTTTTAAAAACTAGCCTCTTTTTATTCTGAGTTTAGAAGCTGATTGACAGCATTGATCAGAATGTTTTTTCGGATAGGTTTGGCTAATGTTTTTTGGGCCCCTATTTTTTCAGCCAGCTCCAAATGGGAATAAGCCCCCAATCTTCCCCCTCCCGATACAGCTATTATTTTAACATCCCGAAATTTTTTTCTTAGCTCGATGATAGTTTCGATTCCTTCGACGCCGGGCATAATTATATCGGTTATCACAAGATCGAACTTCTCTTTAAAAAAAGCTTCTAACCCTTCACTTCCATCATTGGCTAAAAAAGGGGCATGGCCCTCAGAAACAAGCATTTCCGAGATCACAGTCCGGGCCATTGGGTCATCATCGATCACCAGTATTCTTGCCATTAAATTCCCCCTCTTGCGCCTTCCCCCATTCGCAAGGATTTTCAAAACTATACCTCATTTTCAATTTTACCTGAACTCTTATTTGCCGGGTTGTCGGAAGGCGTAGGTTTTCTCAAATAGTGTGGCGACAAAAATTGATCTATGCCTTGCCGTTTAGGATAGCCGCTGAGACAGCTTCCGCAAGAACAGCCCGCCGAATAGGCTTGAGAAGGAAGTCTCTCAAACCAAGCGACAATGCATGTTCCTTGTTCATCAATTCTGCAAAACCACTTAACATTATGATTGGAATATCGTTTCTGATTTTTAGAATGGCCTGAGATAGCTCCGCGCCGTTCATGCGAGGCATGCTCATGTCCGTTATAATCAGGTCAAATGAATGTGGATCCGCTTTAAATTTTTTCAAGGCGTTAACGGGATTATTATCTGTTTCAACTTTATATCCCAAGTTTTCCAGATTCGCCTTTGTCGCTGTAGTAACTATTTTTTCGTCATCCACCAGAAGGATTTTGCCTCTTCCTGGCGATGAAACCCTGGTCTCATCCTGTTCCTGTTCCGCTGGTTCCGAAATTACAGGTAAAAAGACCTCAAAGACACTCCCAACCCCCACCAGGCTTTCCACTTTGACAAAACCCTTATGGCTTCTGACAATTCCGTCAACGACACTTAGCCCCAATCCGGTCCCCCTGCCCGTTTCTTTCGTTGTAAAGTACGGATCAAAAATTCTTGACATCAGATCATTCGGAATTCCATGACCGGTGTCGGAAATTCTCAGTTTTTGATAAACTCCTGGCGCCATTGAAGGGGTTGACATCAGGCTATCCTCTGATAGCTCTACATCCTCGAGATCGACTTCAAGCACACCGCCCTTGTCACGCATTGCATGCGCCGCGTTTGTAACCAAGTTCATGATGATCTGGTGTATCTGGGTAGGATCCGCGTTGACAATCCCGCAATCCTGATAGATGTTACGCTTGATCTCAATGCTCGCTGGAATCGACGCCCTCAGGAAGTTAAGGGATTCCTTTAGGATTGGGCTTACCCACAGGGGCCTTTTTTCCTGTTCAGCCTCACGGCTAAAGGTAAGTATGTGTTTGATCAGGTCAGCTGCTCTGTCAGACGCTTTAAGAAGCTGCTGAATATGCGATCTGGCCTTTGGGATTGATTTGACCGAGTCAAGGGTCAGTTCGGCAAAACCCGTTATGGCAAACAATATGTTGTTAAAGTCATGAGCTATTCCTCCAGCGAGCGCGCCGAGGGCTTCCATCTTCTGGGACTGGTTTAAATGAGACCGCAGTTGCATTTCTTCTGACACGTCCACGTAAAATCCAATGATTGAAGGCTGTCCCCACAACTCCAGAGGCTGAAACCAGATGTTTAGGTTAAGCTCTTTCGAATCATTCAACTTTACCTTGAATTCACGCATACTTAGGGGCTCAGAGTTTTGAATGCATCGACCCAGAAGCTCTTGAACGCCTTTCTCATGGGTTGGCCCCCCAAAAAAACCGGCAATCCTCCCTATGGCGGATTCTTTTGTATCCACCCCCAATATCTTGATAAAGGCCTCATTTACATAACGGTATTTTCCATCCTGAATGACCGTTATTCCAATTGGGGCGCTATCGATCATAACCTTCAAATTATTTTCAGAATCCTTCAATGAACTGGCTGTCCTGCAGTGGTCGTCAACCTCGCATAGCAGCCTTGCGTTGATGGCGCTTAGCTCAGCCGAACGTTCAATCACCCTCTGTTCTAGAAGTTCATTGGTATCTCTGAGAATTCTCTCGGTTTCCTGGAGCTTTCTTTCTGCAGCCTTTTTGTCTGTCACATCTATAACTATGGCATATAGCAAAGTCTTTTCACCAAGGCTTAAAGGACTGATGAAAACTTCCACATTATGCGTCAAACCCTGACTGTCAATATGCTGTGTGGAGATTGATTTGACCCTGTCAGCGGAAGCGTCAGCCAGAATTCTTTTTATGCTGTCCTGCTGGGTAGCATTGATGTCGAACAGTTTCATTCCCCTGAGTTTCTCAATTGGATAACCATAAAACTCGGCAGCCGCCTGATTGGCGTCAATCAAATCAGCGGTATCCGGATCTATAAGCAGCTTGACGGCATGGTTTACCTGAAACATCTGCCTGTATGTTTCTTCGCTTTTCCGGAGCGCCTCCTGAGCCGCTATCGTGTCGATTCCAAGAATTTCCCGGGAATTCGTCATGAACTCGTTTAACACTTGTTGAAAGCTGACGTTTATAACGTCAGCCTGACTATTGTCCCCATGTATGTAAGGGTGCGCCTGTTTCAGGTCAATTTTGATCAAAGCTTTTAACGCCTCATTTTCTTTTTTGAGACATTCGATTTGTTTTAAAAGCTCTGGCGCCGAACTAAAGTCACTATTCATGATACGCGCATCTCCATGGTAGCAAGTCATCCCTGTGATTTCCTGGCAATTGGTAGTTCTTACCTTCTGTCTCTGTCTCTTCTTTGACGCGCATTTTGTCTGTTTTGCTGATCCTGAGCCGGTGGCCGTCGAGGACGGGGCGGTCTCTTGATATCTTCCAGAGCCACTCCCAGAGCCCCTCCAGGAACAGATATGGTAGTAATATTCTGATCATTCATCACACTCAAGGTAATTTTGTCCAATCCCTGGAAATCATCGACGAGCTTCTTAAAACCAGCGACGCGAAATCCAGTTTCCCCACCATATTCAACAATTACATCACCGGTAACAATGCCAGCCCTCTCAGCTATACCACCTTTCTGAACTTCGACCACTTTTACGCCGGGGGACGTTTCCAGTTCCTGTAACCGCGCCAGGATTACCGAGGCGCTTGAGGTATCACCGTTTTTCCTGAACTCGGCCAGCGATTCCGTATAAAGCTCCTTGCTCTTGTAAACCCTGTTACGTTCCGCATAGATTCCTGCAAGTGTGGCCTTGACTCTTGCCGTCCATTTCGGGTCTTCCCTCTTTTCGTAAATCCTGAGAGCTTTTTCCAAATCCTCGATTGCGCTGTCCCATTGCTGCTGCTGTGCCGCAAACATAGCCTGTCTGAAAAGTCGGACACCGTCTTCATCTGAAGGAGGAAACTGGGAAACCTTTTCCCTGTCAGCCATCTTTTTTTTGTCCAGGCTTGACCCCGACCCTGCTGTCTTAAGGCCAGCCTCATCATCACCAGCCTCAAGCACGACGCGGAACCCCAGATTCCAGAAGCTCCTCGTATCACCTGAAAAGCCTCTGAACGCGCATCGACAGTCCGCAGGACTCGCAAACCAATTGCCACCCTTGTTCACACGCGATGTCCCTACCGCCGGTCCCTGGGGGTTTTCTACCGGCGAACTGTCATAGTAGTTGCGGTCGTAATAATCCTGTACCCACTCCATTACATTGCCACCCATGTCATAAAGTCCCAAACCATTAGGAGGGTAACTTCCAACAGGAGAGACATATTCATAACCATCATTCACTGTGGTCATGCCCTCAGGCAACTTGGAATTGCCATCGCCAAAGTTGTCATCCGAATCGCCCGGAAGATGATTTCCCCAAGGATACCTGACCCAGGCGGCGCCTCCACGGCATCCCATTTCCCATTCCGCTTCAGTCGGCAAACGATACGTTCGTTTTTCCTTTCGCCCCAACCATTTACAAAAGGCCTGCGCGTCATTCCACGACACAAACACTACCGGTTGATCATCGGATATTTTCCACGGCACGGAGTCCCATTTCATTCCCTTGGTGGGAACCCAACGATCTTCCTTCTTGCTGAAGATCATCCCGCCATCGCCCTTCTCTGCGTCGGTTTTATACTTGGTATCAGCGACGAACTGTTTGAACTGACCCACTGTGACTTCAGTGACACCCATGTAAAAGGGTTTTGTTAACCGTACCGGATGCAAAGGCATCTCGTCCTGAAACCACTGTTTGTGGCCATCCCTCCATATCTTCCTGAAAGTGAGCCTTAACCAGTCCATTTCCTGCTTCAGGCTGCCCATCATATAGTCGGAGGCCGGAATGCGGACGAGCTTCATTCCGATAGAATTTGTATTAACGGTTTTCTTTTTGGGTTCGCCTATGACATCATTGAGTCCTCTAAGCGTGTTAAGCCAATCAGAGCAGTCACGGGTTTCCAGGAGGTTTGAACTGCATTCCCTGATAGTCTGTTTAATTATTTCCGAGGCCCGGTCAGTGTCACCCTCCAGTACCAACTCTCCTGCCCTCCTGATCCGGTCAGATATGGGTTGATTGATTTTTTCCAGATTTGGCTGGGCTTGAGGTTGCGATACCTGATCCTGAGAGGATGCGTCGGACGCCGTCAGTTTCACGGGAAGAAGGATCAATAGGATAAGAAAAAACCAGAAACATTTTTTTATGTTCATATTACAAATCCCAAGCTGAACATGTTAATTGTGGAACCAGGCGGAATTGACCACCTTCATCAATTATAACCTGTAACGACCCAAAACTAGAATAGGATTCTTTGGTGACCTCTATAAAAAGGCGGCAATTGGAGATAAAAAAATCTTGACAAAGGCATCATTTAGAGGAATTGTATCAGATGTGAGAGGCTAGTCAAGTTTCGACGATTTGGCTTGGTAAGCGTCTTCATCGCAAATGCAGAAAAAGATTGACAACATGGTTTATTTCTGATAGCGATGTGTAAACACATTTATTGTTATTTATTTTTTTTGGGTATAACTGTTTTCACTTGAGAACAGCTCAATCGTATTCTCATTCTATTAGGAGGTAACTATTTAAATGAGAAGATTTGCAGTGACGCTCGCGGTTGTCGGTATGGTTACGTTGTTGGCTTCATACGGATTTGCATTCTATGCATGGGCTCCCTATTCAAGCTGGGGCTCAGCATCGTCCAGCAGTAGCAGCAGCGGCAACTATAACGCCAGTTCATCAAGCAGTGGCTATTGGCCAGCCAGCAGCTCTTCAAGCTCTGGAACAGTCGCATACAGCTGCGCTCCGGCTTCCAGCAGCAGCAGCGGTTATTATTGGCCAGCCAGCTCATCCAGCAGCAGCGGAACAGTTACATATAACTGTGTTCCGGCTTCCAGCAGCAGCAGTGGCTATTACTGGCCGGCCAGCTCCTCAAGCAGCGGCTACTATCCTGCTAGCAGTTCATCAAGCGGCTGGTTCTAAAAACGTAGGCGATTCTGCGAATCGCTACCTCTAACGGGACGAATAGATTGGGCGATCGACCTTCAGGTTTGGTCGCCTTTTCTGTTTACCGACATCCGAAATTGCAGCATCATCATGAGAGAGTCATTTATCAAAACCGCAACAGTTCTCCTGGTAGCTACCTTGTTCGCTACATCCCTGATTTCCTGCCAGTCCACGTCGTCAGACAGCAACGCAAAAGATCAGAGGGCTCGTATTTCAGGAACCTGGTTGATGACCGCCCGTATGTTGGATGGTTCCGAAGTTCCTGTAACCGAGCGCGTGATGAGACTCGCCCTAAATTCCGACGGGACTTTTTATGCCAACTACCGCGGTGAAATGAATCAGGACTGGATATTGGCAGGACAGGGGGCATATTCTTATGAGCCGCCGTTACTAAACCTGTACTGGGACTCAGGAAGGGTTATAAACCTATTAGTAGATGAGTCGCAGCCGGAGAAGCTGGTGTTGCATCATGGCAGGAACGCTGCCCCTTTGAAGGACCAGGAGCCTGACGAGATATTTGTCCGACACAAGGGGGAAAAAGGGCCGACGCGTTAGACCCGGTGGCCCAGTTTCATGCAACCGCTTGACATGTCCTGAGATAACCAAAAACCTACAGACGCGTAAAATTACCCCATCGTTTTATTGTAGGGCCGGCTAGTCTTCTTTGGCCAGGTTTATTAACCCGCCAGCCACCAGTATGTTGCGCTCACGATCTGTCACATCCAGCAACAATACGATCTTCTTGCCCGTTTCTGGGATTTCAGCCATAAATTCCTTCGCCCCGCCCTCTATAAGGTCCCGAACCGAATCGATTTCAATCGAATCACCTTGGCCAATTGACTCATAGTCATCAGGATATTTAAAGGTAAAGGGTATAATTCCAAAATTTATCAAATTGGCTTTGTGAATTCTGGCAAAGCTCTTGGCAAGTTTGGCCCTGATTCCCAGGAAACGCGGAGCTATTGCGGCATGTTCCCTGGAGGATCCCTGTCCGTAATTTTCGGAAGCAACGATGAAGCCGGCGGGCAAGCTGCGCGATCTCTGCGGGAAATCTGCGTCAACCTGGTTGAAAACAAATTCACTAATGGCCTCGATATTACTTCTTAGCGGAAGGACCTTGCTGCCGGCGGGCATGATATGATCCGTAGTAATATTATCCCCAACTTTAAGGGCCACAACCCCTCGCAGATTTTCTTCGAGGGGGCCAAATTTGGGGAACGGCTTAATGTTGGGTCCCATTACTATTTCAACTCCGGAAGGGTCTTCAGGCGGAGGAGTCAGGTTTTCGTCATTGATCACATACTTGTCCGGGTTGGATACGCTGGGATATGCGCCTAGCTTGCGCGGATCAGTTATTTTACCAAAGATGGCTGCGGCCACACCGGTCTCAGGTGAGCATAAATAGACGCTATCGGGGAAAGTGCCGCTTCTGCCGGGAAAATTTCTGGGGAATGTTCTGAGCGAAACAGCTCCGGTAGCCGGGGCCTGTCCCATGCCAATGCAACCCAGACATCCGGATTGATGTATTCTCGCCCCAGCCATGATGAGGTTCATTACGCCGCCAGCCGCTGCAACGTTTAGAAGCGCCTGACTGCTTCCGGGATTGATTTCCAGGCTGACATCAGGATGGCAATGTTTGCCTTCCAGAGCCCTGGCAGTGATCATTAGATCCCGAAAAGAAGAATTGGCGGAAGACCCTACAATGACCTGATTAACCCCCAGGCCTTCTATTTCGGAAACTTTTCTAATGTTGTCGGGTGAGCTCGGGCATGCAATGAGGGGCTCAACCTGTCCCAGATCGATTTCTATAATTTCAGAATAGATTGCGTCAGGGTCGGCCTTGATTTCTGTCCAGACAGATCCACGGCCCTGGCTTTCGAGAAATTCTTTTGTGCGCATGTCTGAAGGAAAGACACTTGTTGTGGCGCCAAGCTCAGCGCCCATGTTGCCTATTACGGAACGGTCGGTTGCAGAAAGGGTTTCAACTCCAGGTCCAAAATATTCAAAGATCTTTCCTACCCCACCTTTAACAGTCAGTCTTCGAAGCATTTCAAGAATAAGATCCTTCGCGGATACCCACGGCTGAAGAGCTCCTGTAAGCTTGACTCCGACAATCCGGGGCATGTTGAGATAGAATGGCCTACCGGCCATAGCCATGGCGACATCGAGCCCGCCGGCCCCAATGGCCAGCATTGTCAGCCCCCCATTTGTAGGGGTATGACTGTCAGAGCCCAGCAGTGTCTTCCCGGGAACACTAAAGCGTTCAAGATGAACCTGATGCGAAATTCCGTTACCGGGTCGACTAAATATGACACCATATTTGGCGGCCACACTCCGTAGAAACCGATGGTCATCCGCGTTCTTGAAGTCTGTCTGCAAGAGATTATGGTCAACGTAACTTACAGATACCTCGGTTTTTACGCGAGACAGTCCCATAGCCATGAATTCGAGGAAAACCATGGTTCCCGTAGCGTCCTGAGTCAAGGTGTGATCGATCTTTATGGCTATTTCACTCCCGGGTTTCATCTCTCCCTTGACAAGATGAGACTCTATCAATTTTTCCGCGACTGTCTTTCCCATCAAACACCTCTAGCTGTTTCAACAAGTTTGATTCATTTTTCGCCACAATGGCCTAGCTTAATAACGGGCTCCAGTTTCTTACCGTCATGTCAATCATTGGTTCAGCCGATCCCTTCACAATCCGGTTATGACACGGCAGCAAATAATCGACACCTAGCTTTGAAATCAGTTCCAGACTGGCTTTCAACTGTGAAGCGTCTGCGGAAAACAGATCGTAGCGACCGATAGCGCCGTCGGCATAGACGGTGTCACCCGACATGAAAAGCCGGTGTTCTTCATTAAAGAGACCTATGCTGCCGATAGAGTGTCCCGGAATGTAGATTACCTTAAAGATAACCCCTCCAAGGTCCAATACCTCGCCACCCTTTAGCTTGCGGTGTGGCTTGAAGTCAAAAAAGCCCTTGGGAATGGTGTATTGGGATCGAATCATGGATTCGAACATCTGATTGCCGAAGATAATTCTGTCATCTGCCCTTTCCATAAAGCGTCCTTCCTCTTCATGAACCCAGATTTCGATTCCGGGGATTGCTTCAACAATCTCAGGCAGGCAGCCAATATGGTCAAGATGTGTATGAGTCAGGACAACTCTCTTTATATTCTCGAGCTTTACGCCAATACTCTCAATTTCTCCAAGCTTATAGGAACCCATTCCCATGAGACCGCAGTCAACCATGGTAAAATCTTTTGAATCAGGAAGTCCTACCAAGTAAACATGGGAGTCAGGCAGGAACTTGTCTTTACCGGCAATCCAGTAAACGCCTTCAACAATTTTTTCTATCACAAGATCACCTCTATCATTCAGCTATCGAAAAGATTCAGCGACCGCGCCTATCCAAAAATCCATTCCAGGTCGCTTTTCGGTATGAGATTACTTTTAATTTGCTCAGTGTACTGGCTGATAACAACCCATTCGCCCCAACCGTGGGCCACGATTTCGGGATTGTTCGGATCGGACATTGAAAGTATTTGACCATTAGCGCTAAAAAACCGGGGAGAAGATGGCGCCCCCCGAATGCCGGCAGGCCGTCCGATGAAAAGCAGCTTCTCATTTCGCATAATCGGACGTTTAATAAAAAAATCGAGCTTCACCGATAGTCCCGCGCGTCTGGTTTCCATGAAACCGCCCCATGCGGTGTTCTCGTCAAATATGGCAATCAACACGAACGGGTGTAATTCGTCCTGACCTATGAGGAAATATCCTGCCCTGTCAAAATCAACGTCTTGTTTTCCCCAAAGCACGCTGACCATTTTTTCGCCCTGAATTTCGTGGTATCTGAACTGCCTCTGCAATCCGACAACAGACCTGCTATGGCCACATACGAGGCAGTTTTTGTAATAAGGCAGGGGTCTGAATTTTTCGGGATCGGGTTTAATGCCCAACTGTGGAACAACACTGGGGGGCTTCGAAAAACTGGCCCTTAGATAAGGTTTTCGATCTCCAGTCTTGGTAATTTTCAAGGTCAGTCCGTTCCCACCCGTTTCAACTTCTGGTTCTATTTCCAGAACCGCCTTGTCCCCAATCGAAATACCTGAACCGGCAAACCTGAAACTGACCTGAACCGGATATTGCGATCCTTCAAGATTACGCCATATATCAAGGCATAACCCCATGGCCACTCCACCATGGGGTATCCCTATGAAGCCTTCATGATGATTTTCAAAAATGATTTCCGCGCACGTGTTTCCCTTAGGCGCATCGACAGATTTTACCCGTATAAACGGGTCCCTTCCTGTCATGAAGGAATACGGATTGTTAAGAAACTCTTTCATACAACGCTGTCCAGTCAAATATGCGCCAGCAAAACACTGTTACGACACGCTTAGGTTCCAGCCTCACGTTCATCAGGCGCAGTTTATTGGTTATCGGTCTATGTAGAGGGAAACGGCCTCGCCACCACCGAGACATAACGACGCCATCCCTGTTTTCGCTTTCCTTGCCCTCATCGCGTAAATCAGCGTTGTAAGCACACGCGCGCCACTTGCCCCAATCGGATGCCCAAGTGAAACCGCCCCGCCAAAAACGTTGCATTTGTCGATGTCCAGACCAAGTTCCCTTATTACTCCGAGGGTTGAACCGGCAAACGCTTCATTGATCTCCATCAGATCAATGGAGTGATAATCAATCCCCTCTTTTTTGGCAACCTTTGGAATGGAAATCATCGGCGCCATAAGAACATATTTCATATCAATACCGGCGCTTCCCTGAGCGCCTACACGCGCCAGAATTTCAAGCCCCTTTGCCTTGGCGATCTCTTCAGCCATTACAACCAGCGCGGATGCTCCATCAGAAATTATAGAGGCGTTTCCTGCCGTTGCGAATCCCTCTTTCTGGAAAGCCGGTTTCATTTTTGAAAGCGCTTCGAATGAGGTTTCCCGCGCGCACTCATCTGTGTCAAATACTTTTGGATCACCCTTCTTCTGAGGGATTACAACCGGCAGGATTTCTTCCCTGAAACGTCCCTGTTTTATGGATTCAAGTGATCTTTCATAGCTTGTAGCCGCATAACGATCCTGATCCTCGCGTGAAATGTTCCATTTGGCGCTGATCAGGTCATTGCTGATTCCCATGTGGAAATCATTCACTATGTCCCATAGACCGTCATGAACCATGTGATCCTTGATGACGCCGTTGTTCATCCGGTATCCGAAACGGGCCTTGTCCAGGAAATATGGGGCCATGCTCATGTTTTCCATGCCGCCAGCGACAACAATGTCCGCATCACCTAACTGTATTGCCTGAGCCGCAAGCATTACCGCCTTCAGACCCGACCCGCAGACCTTGTTAATGGTGAAACACTGGGTTTCAAACGGCAATCCGGCCTTAAGGGACGCCTGTCTGGCGGGGTTTTGCCCGTAACCGCACGGCAACACCTGCCCCATAATGACTTCGTCAACCTCTGACTTATCCAGGCCTGCCCGCCGTACCGCCTCGGCGATGACCAGTCCCCCAAGTTGAGTCGCTCCTATGCCACCCAACGTTCCGTTGAAAGATCCCAAAGGTGTACGGTTTGCGCTTACTATGACTGCTTCACGCGTTTTTCCCATCCTGATTCCTTTCTCATGGACCTTATTGGCTCAACAGGCTAACGCCTTCCGAGACATTTTTAAAAGACTCGTGGCAGCAATTAGATTCTGACCTCGTCATGTCAAATATATTTCTGTATTAATATTTCCGCAATCTGAACAGCATTCAGGGCCGCGCCCTTGAGAATGTTATCCGAAACAACCCATAAATTCAGGCCGTTTTCAATTGAGGTGTCTTCCCTTACTCGCCCGACCATAGTGAAGTCCTCGCCCGCCGCCAGGGCTGTCAAAGGGTACCGGTTCTTGCCGGGATCATCCCATAACTTGACGCCAGGAGCTTTCGACAGTATCTCCCTGGCCTGCTGCGCTGTCAGTTTCTTCTCTGTCTCTACATTTACGGATTCGGAATGACCAAAGAAAGTAGGAACCCTTACAGTTGTAGCTGTCACCTTGATCGTTGGATCCAGAATCTTGCCAGTCTCCCACACCATCTTCATTTCCTCTTTTGTATAACCATTTTCAAGGAATACATCGATGTGCGGCAAGCATTCATAACCTATCCTGTGCGGATAAACACTTGTTTTCATAGTCTTAAAATTGCGCAATGATTCCCATAGACTATCAAGCCCATCGTCTTTTGACCATTGTGTGGCCTGCGCGATTTCGCGTGACTGGTTCAGCATTTCTTCAATGGCGTCCTTGCCGGTGCCTGAGACCGACTGATAGGTTGAAACGACTATGCGCTTTATCCTGGCTGCGTCATGAATGGGTTTTAGCGCAACTAACATCTGGATCGTGGAACAGTTCGGATTGGCTATTATATTCTTTTTGGGGTACTGAGCTATATCATCAGGATTTACCTCAGGCACCACCAGGGGCACCTCAGGATCCATCCTGAAATGAGCCGTATTGTCCACCACTATACATCCGGCCTGAGCCGCACAAGGAGCAAATTTGGCGCTTATGCCGCCCCCGGCGGAAAACAGGCCTATGTCTACTCCTTCAAAAGAATTTTCTGTCAGTTCCTGAACAGGATAATCCACGCCCTTGAACTTCATCTTCCTGCCGCTCGATCTACCGGAAGCCAGAAGGACTATTTCACTAACCGGAAAAAGTCTTCGTTCAAGAACTTTTATCATCATGTTGCCAACAGCTCCAGTCGCTCCGACAACCGCGACTTTGTATCCTTCTTTTTTCATGACCTGACAAATCTCCTGTTTCTATAAGGTTAAGTCCAACTCGATATTATACCCAAAAAATGGGGCAGTTAAAACCATCCCGCCATCCTTGAGAAATCTGTTAAGAGCAAATTTCCTGATCCGGCGAGCCAACCTGTTCCCTCACAGCCAATTGGCGCCGTAACCTATTTCTTGCCGGTTCCGGCATCCTGCTCCACAGGAATCCGCTGCAATGAATAATCACCGCTTGTATTATCCTTCTTGAATATCCATATCCGGCCGGTATCGGTATCTATCATGAAAGTGTGGCCTTTAACATTGGGACTGACAAATATCTGATGCCTCCCCGATCCTGTGAGGCTGATTCCAGTCTCAGCGGATTTACCCGGTGGTTGAGGCAAATCTTTCCCAAGGGGCCACTGAGCATCTGATTCAAAAGCGAAAAAACCAACAAAAACCAGTGATAGGACTGTCCCGATAATTTTTTCCATTACAAGCGCCTCGAACATATAGTAAACAATATTTATATCAATATAAGCGGAATGCGTCAAAGAGGATTTTCGTTACGTTGCGTCAACTTTGACCCATGTGGGGGAATCTTACTTGACCTCTTCAATGTTTTTATGGTATTAAGAAGTAGATATATCCTAACACTTGAACATTTTTTGTCGTGTTTTTGGTCGTGTATGAGGGTAGTTAACCGTCAAACTCATGACCACAAATTCATAATGGTGTGTGACCAAATGAAATTTTTCAAGCTTTTGATATTATCCTTCGCCATTACCCTAACTGTTTGTTTTGTTTATGATTATGCAAACGCGGAACCGAGTGTCAGGGAGATCCTTCAGAAAGTTGCGGATCACGGTTTCAAGGACAGTTTCAGGGCGGTGCTCACAATAAAAACGACCAAGGGTAAAAAGACGGTGGCGGATCAGTCACTGTGGGTAATCGGTAAGCTTAAGAATGACGACGCCGATTTCTTCTTTGATTTTGATCAGCCGGAGGAGTCGAAAGGATTGAGGTTCCTTTTACAGATCCGGGAAAAGCAGGAACCCAAGGCCTTTATGTATTTGCCGTCCACCGGAAAAACCCTACCCCTAGCTACGGAAGACCCTTCGACCGACATAGGTGGGACCGGGTTGAACATGGATGACATCATGGGTTTCGTTCCCAAGGCCGGAGAGGTTGAGAAGCTGGTTAAGGAAGAAGCTGTAGATGGCCAGGATTGCTGGGTCATTCAGATAACAAGACCCGACCAGCGGTCAAGAACGCTCTGGATCAGGAAGAAAGATTATGTGGTTGTAAAATCACAGGAATCCGACGCCCAGGGCAAAGTCAAACGTAATTTCAGGGTCGTTGAATTTTTTAGAACCTCTCAAGGTCGGGACTATCCTCGTGAAGAGGAAATTACGGTTCCCGACAAGAATATCCGCATAGTTGTGCGTCAGGAGAACGCGGTCTTTGGCATCGAGATTCCTGAGGAACTCACGGATTCCGCTAAATTCGGCCAGTATAAATGGAGAAACTGATCGGACGGGTCGATCTGGCTACACACTCTGATATCGTATCCCTTTAAGGAAAGACATTTTGGCGATCAAATACATAAAATCCTGCGTCATGATATTTTGTATGGTTGCTTTGGGTGGTTGCGCAAATCCCCTGAACAGGCTTCAGGGCAGCATGGATCAGATGACATATTATATGGGGATGATGGCGGCGAATATGCCTCAACTCTCCCATCACACCGACAGGCTGGCCAACTCTACAGAGAGGATTGAAGGAAGGACCGATCGACTGTTGAATGACGTTCAGAAAAAGGGCGCATCAGCAGAAAGGGCCTTACAAAATTATTCGCAGACTTTTATAGACAATGATGTCGCCGTGGTAAAGAACCTTCAGGGTATAAGGCAGGAAATAGCGGAATTGAAACAGGGGCGTCTTGCAACGGGCGCTCGTTCGGATAACCAGGATCAAGCTGGCATTAACGCCTCAATCAATGACAGAATAAGTCGCCTCGAAGCTCAGATTGCTGCGCTAAACGCCAGGTTAAAATAGAGAAGTATGCGCCTGGGCAATTAGCAATCATGTTCCCATCCTAGTGTATCTCAACGTTGACTTCCTTACCGCGTTCCTTTAGAAGTGCCGCTATGGCCTGAACGCTGCGGCTCTTGAACCCCATTTCCTGCGGGAGGTTGGGGTTTAGGTGAGCCGGGTTTATAGCCTGTCCCAAAAAAATATTGATGCTGTCGGCAAACAGGAATTCCCTGGCTAGAAGGCTCGCGCCGTCACGCATGCCGGTAAGTGAGTCTATGTCCTGGATTCTTTCCAGAATTTCCAGTGTGGCGTTGACAGTATGAACTCCCTCTGTAACCAGATCTACTCCTTCGAGTTTCCCTGTGGGTGGGATTTTGTTTGTCATAGTGGAAAGATCCACGATCACGTCTTTTTCCAGGACTTTTGCCAAAATTCCAGCGGTTGTGCCACCACTAACAATCTTGCGTCCCTGAAGGTTCATGAATCGATCTACAACCGCAGCGTCATCATCTCTTTTTACTGGAGGCCCTATCATGAATGACGCAAACCGCTTAGGCCGAATTTTCAGGACACCTACCGTGGTGTCATCGCCGGGTTTTCCCTCGTAAAGCTGCCTGGCCTGATCCACTAGAATCTGGGCAACCTTCTGGGCCGAAACATCTTCATAAACCTGGGTTTCGAGGAATTTTGCGATTTTCTCCCAATCCCAGCCGAGATTCAGCAACCCGCCTATTCCGGCGTGAATTTCTCCGTCACTGACCGTTACCAGCCAGTCACCAGCTTCAGCGTGAACATGGGCTTCCCTGATCTTCCTGGAGCCAATCAATCGGTCACGATACTTAAGCTCGCTGATATAAACCCTTTTCAGGAAAAAGGTCGGAGGATTGTCAAACTCGGCCAGATAAACCCTGCCGTCCTCCTTGACTTTCAGCAATGTAAAGGTGCTATACGCAATTTTTCTGACCTTGCATTCCGGCAAGGTGTCTGTTAGCGTTTCGACCACTTCTTCCAGAGGCAGACCTCTTTCCATGAGTCTTGTAGCAATCCTGGTAGTTAATGTTGCGAGGATGTTTGCTTTTACTCCGCTTCCCAGACCGTCCGACAATACCATTAATTTTCCGCCACCCATAGGCGCTACCGAGAGCGAATCACCGCACAGAATCTCGCCATGCTTACAGATGTTGGCGCCTCCTGACTCTATGAACAAGGGCTGGCTCATCTAGCTGTTCCCCCTTCACCGGCCAATTTTATCAGTTCGAAAAGGGCAGCTTTTGTTTCCGCGGTAGTTTCTCCCAACAATCCGGCTATTTCCTGGGCGACCCGCATCTGCTGGTGAATCACCTGGTGAGCCTTGTTAATTGTTTCTGTTTTAAATACATCCGCCTGCTGGTCTTTCATGACCGTTTCGGTAACGTCCAGAAGCATCAGCACCCGCAAGTCTTCTTCAGGCAACTTGAAGTTATACAGCTTGGCGGTCCTTCGAACTTCCGGTAGTTGAAGCCATTTTGAACCACCCGCTTCTTGAGCTCCATCGAGAGGATCAACCCCGAACAGCTCCTTGAACGTTTTTCCCTGAACCTCTTCCTGATTCTCCCGAGTGGCTAGTTCGAGAAAAGCCTTGTTGCTATAAACAACGCGGTGAGCGCTATCAGCAAGAGATATTGCGACAGGCAATCTCTGGAAAATGGTCTCCGCCCTCTGGGAAGCGTGCTGCCTGCGTGTTTTTGCAAGCATTTGACGAGCCTGTAATGCAGTGTACACCATCAGCAGTATCTGATGCGGCCCAAATGGCTTGGGCAAATAATCGTAAGCCCCTGCCTTTACCGTTTCCACAGCTTCTTCGGTATTCTTGAAAGATGCGGTTAATATGACCATTATTTCCGGTTGCCGTATCTTTATCTCTTTCAGAAGCTGCTTTCCACCCATCGACGGCATGTCGATTTCAGTAATCAGGACATCGTAAAAATCGCGTTCCAGTTCAATGAGAGCCTCTTCCACAGATCCTGCGAGTTTTACTTCAAAGCCCTCGGATTCCAGTATCCTCTGGCAAACCTCAAGAACGTTGTTGTCAACATCAAGCACCATTATTCGGCTAGTGGCGCCAGTAGAATCCTCATCAGTAGGAAAGTCTAGAAGCGGGTCAGATATATGGGCCATAATATGGGCCATTCCATCCGCCATTTTCTCGAGAGAAGCAAGTTTCTTTACCCGTTCGACCTGTTCACGCGCCTGATTCAACTGTCCCGTCTGTTCCGCAACCTTTGAGGCCAGTTGCTTGCCCCATTCCTCAAGTTTTCCCCTGGATTCCGCCAGGTTTCTGATCATGAGGTTGAAAGTGGCCGCCAGTTCTCCTACTTCATCTCGCGCCACAACGGGAACCTCATGGGTCAAATCCCCTTCAGCGGCTCTCTTGGCCGCCAGAAGCATTTGTTCAAGAGGCCTGTTAATCCAGTTGACCAGAAAATAGGAAATACCACCCATCAGGATGACCCCCAACAGGGCGATGATGAGAAAAGCGCCAACCAACCGGTCTATAACCGATACGATCGGACGCTCCATGATAGAAACCTGTATTGCCCCGACCGTATTGCCATTAACGTCCCTGATGGGTTCGGTAGCCGACATGTAATCTATGTCAAAAAGTGTTTGGGAAGAAATTTCAGTCTGGCCATTATGAAGAACAAGCCTTTGAAGCGTCTTTTCGAGTTCAAAACCAACCACAGGAAGGTGGTCGGGGCCCCTTAAAGAAGCGCTTATGGCTACCGGCCCCTGATAAATAGCCACAAAACCAACATCTTTCCCGTGATGCGACTGCCCTCTGAATAACCTCTTGGCGATTCGATCCACTATCATATTGTTGTTATTCAGGAGTATTCCACCATAAATGGCGCCGATCACACGGGACTCATGCATGATGGGATACGCGGACTCAAGGATCATGGCTTTTTTCACGCCGGATTGGCCAAGCCTTTGATAGAGGGTTGGATTGTCATCAGAGAGAGATTCGACCTCTGTTATGCGAAAACCTGCAGCGCTCTTACCATCAAGAGCGCTCCTGATGACAGCATTAATGAGGTTTCCCCCCTGGCTTTGGATTTGAAAAGCCCTGGCTACAAGGTTTCCTGATGAATTGACCACGGAGAGGAAATCCAGGTCATTTTCTATATTCATCATTGCAAGTCTGTTCCGGATGGCTGGGGCGTCATTTTCGAGGAGCAGTTCCCTGATTTTTTCAGATCCGCCGATCAATCTTATCTTAAGTTCCAGATTTTCCTGGTAACTGCCCAAGATAAAGCCGGCGGTTGCGAGGTCACCGTTGAGAGTGTTTTTCGCCTCCTCCATTATAGTGTGTCTGGCCAGACGCATTCCCAGGATTACTGTTACCAGGCCTACGAGTATCGCTACCCCGAGAAAACCACCAAGCACCTTTTTCTTGAGCGAGAAATCCTGAGCCCAACTCGTAAAGTCCGCCCAATTTCTCCACGGCGCACTACCAGCCTTGCCTTGCTCCATGACGCGCTTCCTCTATTATTAACTTTTTTTTATGATTTCTTTTTCAAATATCTTTCGGGCATCATCAACCGAACTGGCATGAAACAGGACATCGTCTATGAGCAGATTCGCCCCGTCCGTGCAATGATCCATGCAGAAAGTTCCCTTTAGTTCAACCTGTTTCTCGAGACCGGAATTCTGAATCGCCTCTTTAAAGTAGTTAATGATATCGTGGGAGCCCTTCAAATGGCACGCGCTCCCCACGCACACGGTTATCACTCGCATGAAAGCAATCTCCTTTCGTGGACAAACCGATAAATCTATATGCTGAAGAACTGGAATTGGTAGAAGAAATCAACAGGTGGCCCCCTCATTAACCTTCAGGGGCGGTTCCGATGGCGGAACCGGTTGCTCTTGGTCATCCGTTATGTTGTTTGATCCGGACGTATTTTTTACGCGAATAGTCTGTACTAATTTTCCTGTACGTTACCATCAATTCTGCAGTCAGCTTAGACGTCAAGTCAAAAGTAGTCAAGAGCCAATTGAGTGAATCGCTGAGGTACCTCGAATTATTGAAGGCATGGTAATACGCTCATGCGCCGCAATTATCCAGAGGCCCGAGGACACGGCCCCGTAACAGTTGATTTATCAATGGATCCAGGTAATACGTTGTAATCCACGCCATGACAGGCACGGCGACAGCATCCCCGAAGCCGTACAATGCCTGGGATTCCGGAACCTTGATATTGTAATCAGCAGCCCCCATGAGTCTGGCGCATTCCCTGGCGGTCAAAAGCCTGACCCGAAAACGGCCCTTACCACCTTTGAACAATATCTGTCGAGCGCTTCCTCCGCGCGGCGTGCGAAGACACCCAACCACTCCGTCCCAGCGAAGCTCCGCCCGGGTAACTCCCTTTCTCACCCTCCGAAAAACCGTACCGTAAGAATATTCAAATCCATTGACCATAGTCTCGGCCCTCGAACGGTGATCAGGATTCATCTGCCCCAAAAGATATTCGGATCGCGACTTGTTCCACCATGACGGGTCATCATCCGGAATGTCATCCAGAAAATTCTGCAGTTCATAAACGGGCTTTTCCGGAGCGGGAAGCTGCCTTACCAACCATTTCATTTCCGGATGTTTTTTGATAAAATCAGCCAGTCTTCGCGGTCTCAATTTGCCTTCACCGATTGTAAGACTCGCACACGGCCTATCGGATGAAACCAGACTCTCCAGCGTCCCGATAATAAACAGCCTCTTGCGACTCTGCGGCACAAAGCATGAAGCGTCCACCTCAAACATATCAACCATGTATCCGGTATCATTAAGGGTCACTAGCGCCGCCTCAATGTCTTTTCCGGCATTGGACGTAAGGAACCCCGTCACATTCTCAACGATCACAATAGGAGGACGCCGGTATCGCATTTCATTTAGCAGCTTCACAAAACTCCATAAGGCAGAGGACTTTTCTCCGTTGAGTCCCTTCCGGGCGCCGGCAAGGGAAGTGTCGTTGCAGGGAAAGGATGCGGTAGCAATCGTGACGTCCGGAATATCACCCGCCCTTACTTTGTTTATGTCTCTGAGGTCAAATTTTTCCAGGCCATGACCAAACTGGTCGCCATACATCTGATGTTTCTTTGGGTCTATGTCATTGGCGTAAACGATGCGCCAGTTA
>CAITZA010000484.1 GCA_903896745.1 uncultured Desulfomonile sp.
GTAGACCTATTCAGTTCATTATTAATACCAAACATGTTGGCAACACAATGATTATCAAAGGTCATGAAGCCACAGGGCTTGTAATTTGGAACCCTGCCGTGTTAGGATATCAAAAGAATTAAATAATTTTACAGCCCGACATAAGTTGTTCTTTTTTGCGAGCAGTATTTTGATCAAAAGAAATTCTGATAAGAAGCTCGTTTACATGACTCTTGCGGTGTGGATCATTTGCGTGACCTGTTACGGCTGTTCATCCAATCCGCTCGGCAAGATACAGAACTCTCTGGATTCAATGGAGAATAATACCACCATCATGGCTAACAATACATCCATGATGGGTATGAACACGTCCAAAATGGAAGCAAGCACGCGTCAGATGGCCGAATTGACAAAAACCATGTCTGAGAGCACGGTGCGTGTAGCGGAATCGACAGCGGAAATGGTCAGGATGACGGAACGTCTTGCCAAGGCGACTGAGGGTATGGGTGAATCCACGAAGCAGATGGCTGACGCAACCGCTAAAATGCAGCAGAACATGGGAAAAATGGCCGAAGCGCTGAATCCGCTGGTAGGCGCAGAGGAAACCGTGGAAAAAATCATGGAGCCCGAAAGACGTCTCAAAAAGAAACTCGAACATGTTTCAGGGCGGCTTGAAAAAATAAAACAGGAGATCGAGCAAGCCTTCAGCCGAAATCCTGCACAAAAACCCTGATCATTCAGACCACAAAAAATTCTTTAGCTAACAGTTTTATCGGAATTACCTCTTATCGCTCATATTTCCCGTATTTCATGAACAGGAGATTTGGCAATGGTAAATGTTCGTTATGTCTGTTTGTCTGACCTGCATTTTGGTGAAGATCGCAGTCTTTTCTCGAACATGGAATCCGGCGGTCAGGTCGATCATTCAAAACCGAGCCGTTTCATGATCGAATTTGTCGATTGTCTCAAGACAATACTTCCAAGGAAAAAACGCGGGGAAAAACGCACGTTGATACTGAACGGGGATGTGCTTGAGCTTGCTTTCTGTGAAATGAACCTTGGCGGCGCAATATTCCGTCAGTTCATGAGCCTGTTGATGTATGGGAAAAACCCGATTTTTACAGACTTCATTTTTATTCCCGGGAACCACGATCATCACCTGTGGGAGCTTGCCCGCGAAAATCAGTACCTGGAATATCTCAAAAGGAAACACCGGAAAGAACGCGTAAACTATCTTGCCCCTCAGCGAAAACAACAGGATCTTCCCAGTCCGTGGCATACGACCGAACTTTTCCTCGAACTCGAGAAACACCCGATTAAAGCCAGTTTCCTCTCGGAAATAACCGAACCGTTCCGTAATGGCAGGCCTATCACGGTCGCTTATCCAAACCTCGCGCTCTTAAACAGGGACAAATCAAAATGTGTGGTATTCCACCATGGTCATTTCACAGAGAGCGTTTACTGGTCAATCAGTTCCCTCAAGAAAAACCTCTTTGATTTTCCTTTACCCAAGGATGTCTGGGACCTGGAGGAGGAAAATTATGCGCTGATTGATTTTCTTTGGTCCGCCTTGGGCCGTTCTGGAGAGGCCGGCCATGGGTTGGAGACAATTTATACGAAACTGCTCAAACCCGAAACCCTTCATGCCGTTACCAGCAAAATCGGAAACATGATTGCCGATTCCACATCAAGCCCCCTAGTGGATGGCTTCAACTATTTGAACGGCATAGAAACCATACTGAACAACATCATTGAAGGCTACTGGAGTTCAGAACGATCGAGCCTGGACTGTGTGATTAGCGAAAGCGGGATGGAATGTCTTTCTCGTTACCTCGAAACCCCTCTTAGACGCCATATTGCGAATCGTATGCAAAAACATGACCCCAAATACTGGGACCTGCCTGAGGAAGAATGGCCCCATCCCCCAACAGTCATAGATATGGAAACAACCTTTGTCTTTGGTCACACCCATAAATCCTGGTATTACCTTCTTGAAACGAATCACTTTAAGAAACCTGTCCGAATTTACAATACCGGCGGCTGGGTCGTGGACTCCCTGAAAACAGCGTTGACCCATGGTGGCTCAATAGCGCTTGTGGGCGACGATCTTGAAACGGCGCTACTTTGGGTCTACAACGAATCTTATGATCACAAGGATTATCCAGAACAGGTAAAATGTATCGGGAGCTTGGATCAACCTGAGAACAGTCTGTCCAAACAGACCAACGAATTGATCCGCCAAAACCAATCCTCCTGGCAAAAGCTCTCCAAAGAAATAGCGAGATGCGTTTCCATTCGGCGGAATCATTTGCTGGAACAGGTGAATGAACCTTTGTGAGGCTGGTTGAGAATAGGCGCCTGCATCCCGCATATTCAAGGGAGCAAACACACCATGTCATGAAAAATTGGGGTTGGGAGAATCAATCCCCCAAAATACGTTCAATTTCTTCTTTCAGATTTTCCATCTGATACGGTTTGTGCAAATAGCCTGCTGGTAGAGGGCCCTTCATTTTTTCCGCCAACGCTTCCTCAGTAAAGCCGCTACTGATCAATACCTTGATATCGGGCTTCATTTTTATAAACTCCGCATAAGCCTCTATGCCATTCATCCTCGGCATCAAGAGATCCAGAAGCACAAGGTCTATCCTGTTTTGGTTGGCCTTGAACATTTCAACGCCTTCAAGACCGTCGGATGCGGTGATGGTGTTGTAGCCAAAAATTTCAAGCAGTTCCGTACAGAGCTGACGGACTGAATCCTCATCCTCTACCACCAGGATTGTTTTCGATCGCCCGACCAATTCCGGGACAGTTGCTTCGTATTTCTCAAAATCAGCAAACGTAGAGCTTCCTGGTTGTTCTGGCACAGGAACGGGAAGAAGAACACGAAATGTGGTACCTTTACCAGGTTCGCTGTTCAAAATTATGGCCCCGTTAAGACTTTTCACGATCCCCATTGTTTCAGCCATTCCCAGGCCACGGCCCCAGAATTTGGTACTAAAGAAAGGATCAAAGATCCGAGCCTGTATCTCTTCATCCATTCCGCAACCCTTGTCAGAAACGTCGAAGAATACGAACCAGCCCGGGTCAGCTTTTTGTTCCATTCTACTTTGGGCAAGATATGCTTTGTCACATTCCATGACGCCTGTTATCAGCCGCACCTCACCCTCTTTCTCTGCGTAAGACTCGGATGCGTTTTTCAATAGGTTGATCAAAGCCTGTTTGACCTGATCTTCATCAGCCACGATTGTAGGCACATCGATGGCATTTTGAATATCCAGGGAGATCGATCCGGAAAGCGCCGATCGAATAGAACCGGATTGCTCATCTATGAGCTGCTGAATATTAACGTTGTCCGAGCGAAAATATCTTTGGCCGGTATATGCAAGCATCTGGTTACTAAGTACGGCTGACCTGTTGGTCGCCATAATTGCAGTTTCAATCCTGGTCCTGATTTTGGAACCATCAGGCGCATCGTTGAGCGCTAGTTCAAGGTTCCCTAGTACTGTCATCAACTGGTTGTTAAAATCGTGAGCTATGCCTCCGGCCATTAGCGCCAGACTCTCAAGCCTGGCGGAGTTAAGGAGCTTGACCTTGTTCTCCATGAGTTCCTGAGACATTTGTTTTTCATAAGTTATGTCATGATTGCTGGAGCGACGCCCCAACCATGCGCCATCCGAGGCAAACACTGGCTGGCAGAAATGGGAAATCCATCGTGTTTCACCTGAGCGGGTCTTTATCCTGAACTGCAGAAGTGAAAGAGGAGTGTTGGCATCTTCTGAAAGAGAAAAGTGATCATGCGCCACGGACCTGTCTTCAGGATGAACAATATCCTGAAGCAGACTGGGACTGTTTATAAATTCCGCTGTCGTAAATCCTGTAATTCTCTCACATGATGGAGACACGTAGACAAGGGCGCCGTTATGGTCAATCCAGTATTCCCAGTCATAGGTGTAGTTAGCCACTGTCCTGAGGTTCTCTTCACTCTTTCTAAGTGATTCCTCCATTTGTTTTCTGTCGGTAATGTCTCTGGAAACCCCTAGTATTCCCAATGGCTTCCCATCGGCTGACTTGAGAGGAGCTTTGACAGTTTCGAGCAACAAATGTCGCCCGTCGGAATGTATACCCCACTCTTCATTGCTCCTGGGAAGTCCTGTTTCGATCATTAGACTGTCGTTTTCCAGGCAACAATCAGCCATGTCTTTGGGAAGCAAATCATAGTCCGTCAATCCAGGAACGGCTTCAATTTTGCGGCCCAGAAAAGAGGCGCACTGCTCGTTGCATCCCAAATACGTGCCATTGTTATCTTTGAAGAAAACAATATCAGGTATTGAATTGAGTAGACATTCCAGCAACGATGTCTTTTGAGCAAGACTATTCTCCAGTCTCTTCCTATCTGAAATGTCATGAATTATAGAAAACAAAATTGTTTTACCAGTCTGTTCAATAGGAGTTGAATGGACTTCCACCGTTTTGATCTCACCATTTTTTATGCGGTGTTGGAACGTGAATACGTTAAGGTTCTCTGAAGAGGCCTTTTCCATCAGGTGTTTGACTTGCTCAGGAGGCAGGATATTGATTTCATGTATAGACATTAATCCAAGGTCGGAGGCTGGGTACCCGTAGAAACGTACGGCAGCCTGGTTCGCATCAACAATTCTACCGGTTTCCGGTTCGATCATGATCATGACGGAACTGTTTCTTTCAAAAAAGCGACGCGAGCGTTCTTCACTGGCTTTGAGCTCAGCGGTGCGTTCCATTACCTGTTTTTCCAGGTTATCTGAGGCGTCTCGCAAGGATTGCCCCATTTCATTAAACGTAGACGCCAAAAGCCCAAATTCATCGCTACCCATTGATGGCAGGCGATATTCAAGTTTGCCGCTTCTGAATGCTTCAGTTCCTTGCTTTATCGTTTCTATCCTTCGTAAAACAATCCGGTTTACAATTAAATAGAGAGTCCCCATCAGTAAAAGGGTAGCCAGGCCTATCACCAACGTAAAATATTTTATGAGGTTAATGATTGGTTCATATATTTGCGCCTTGTCGCTGCTTATGACCAGTTTCATGAATGATTTTCCAAAAGGGAGACTCTTTTCAACCGTGATCTTGCCTGAAATTGGTAAAGCTTCATTTTGAAAAGAAGTAGAATTCAAAATTACCTTGTCATCATTATCGAGAAGGCTGATATCAACCACAGGATTTCCCAAATGAAATAGCTGATGACGTATCCGAGTCAACAACTTTGCAAACTCAGACTGCCAATCATAGGAAAGCGCAAGCCAGCCTATGTGGTTTGAACCCTTTAGAACAGGAGTGACGAACCATTGGCTTATTTTTTGTCGTGCCCCGAGCGACGCTAGAAACGGATCCAAGTCAGGGTAGCTTTCAAAAGTTTCTGTTTTACTGCGAAAGTCCACAAATGAGAGGTGTTCCTTGACACTCTGCCCTAACAATTCCACACTGGGTATGCCGTTCCCATTTCTATCCAGTGTATTGACGGCAAAAACATCGCCTTCTTCCGATAAAACCATAATGTAGTTGAATATAGGATAAGTAATTTGAATGTGGTTCAAAATGACATTGACCCCAACGCCGGTGTCAAGGGCTAGGGCTTTGGAAATGGCCGGGTTTTGAACAATGAGTTCAGAAGTTTTGATAATGCCGGATACCTTTTCATTCAATTCCTCCGCTGCAAAATCAAGAGAGGAAGACAACCGATGAAAACTTCTTGAGACGAGTTCCTTTTCAATCCGTTGTATGGTGATCAGCGCCACAAAGCCCATGACGAGGATGATGGATAAACTTAATAAAAAGATTATCTTTCGAGCAATTGTCATCACAAATCCCCAGCAGGTTAATCTACATGACTTATGTTTGCTATTTACTCTAGTCTCGTAGCATTCATTCCACGCGACGGATGGGGGTAAACCACTTTATAACCCTCAACAAACAAGCCCTTGGTCCTTGCGTCCTTGAAGCCGTTAACGTTATAGGGATTGGCCACCCGGGAAATGACTTCCTAGATACTCTTTGGCAGGTTTCTGTTAGCTGTTGGTCAGAATAAAAAATCCCCCAAAAAATTATTGAACAATTATTTATCTGGCTAAACTCCTAGCACAATGTGGCAACCGAGTCAAGTTGGCCGGTTATTCAGTCACATCAACCAGGAAATGTTCCGTAAAGAGAGAAGTTGGAATCCTGAATCCAGGAAGGGCTACCGGCTCTTATCTATGAAGAGGCGCAAATATCGCCAAGGAACAGCGTCATTTTTCGGGTCAACCAGACGATATGGCGGACCTGAAAGCGCAGGTTATGGCGCATGGGAAAACAGGCGGAAGCAATGACGGTGAGGTCGGCTACATTTTGTTATGAGAATTTTCTGAATACGCCTATGATAGAAATTTATGATCTGTTCTCATCAATGACTTTCCTGATCGTATATGCTATCTCATCCTTTCTCGCCGGTTTTGAGATAACAGCCCTGATTCCGGTATTCATTGTTTGTTCATTTGTGCTGCTCTCGTTCCATCCGGTGCATAAAATAACAGGTAGGTTTGGCCAGGCGGGGGCAATTTTTTCGGCTAGTTCTACACCGGACATTTGGGGCATCATAAGGTCGGTAACAACAACGTCGAATTTATTCGGGTATAGCATCAAAAGCCGCAATGCCTCACGGGGATCAGTAGTAGTTGAGACCTGATATCCCAGACGTCGGAGTTGACTCCCCACAAGTTCGACCAGAACGTCTTCATCATCAACAACTATTACATGTTCTGAACCGAAGGGCCTGTTTCCTGAAATCCGGCTGGATGCCTGTACTGTGACCTGATCTTCGACAATCGGAAAATACACGGAGAAGGTAGATCCTTTTCCTGACTCACTGTCAACCGTTATGGCGCCATTACAACTGCTAACTATGCCGTGAACAACTGACAGCCCCAGACCGGTTCCTCCGTGCAAATCTTTGGTTGTGAAATATGGGTCAAAAATTTTGTCCAGAATGTCTGCAGGGATTCCGCAACCAGTGTCTGAGACTGTTAACCGCAAGTGTTTTCCAGGGACAAGAGGGGGATGACAGCTAGTAAAATCATCGTCAAGATCAATCTGCTCCAGTTCTATCAGAACGACTCCTTTTTTAAGTTCCATGGCCTGGGCTGCGTTAACACACAAGTTCATGAGAACCTGGTGGATTTGAGTGGGATCTCCAAGAATTTTACCGATGTTTGTCCTTATGTTATCCTTGAGCTCTATGTTGGCTGGTATGGCGGCCCTTAGAAATTTGAGCCCCTCTTTAACCAGTGGAGCGATGTCGATGACGCTGGCTTCTGACTTGGAGCGCCGACTAAACGTCAATATCTGCCTGACCATCTCGCCCGAGCGTTGGGCGGCGCCGATGACTTTCTCCAGATTGGAATAGGCCCGGCTTTCAACCGGCATGTCATCCATTACCAACTCGGTATAACCCATTATCGCCTGTATTACGTTGTTGAAGTCGTGAGCTATGCCACTGGCTAATGTTCCTATGGCCTCCATCTTCTGTGAGTGGGAAAGCTGATCCCTAAGGTTTTCTTCAGCCGTGATATCGCTGGCGATCTGAACATAATTTATTATGGCGCCGGTTGAGTCCTTTACAGGTGTTATATTCGATTGTTCAAGAAGTAAATGGCCGTCCTTGCGCTTGTTGATGATCCTGCTTCTCCATACATTTCCGCTGGATATTGTACGCCACATGTTCTCGAAGAAAGATTTGTCGTGTTGGCCGCTACTAATCAAGGACGGATATTGGCCAATTACCTCATTACGACTATAGCCGGTGGACTTTTCAAAGGCCGGATTTACATAAACAATGCGTCCATCAGGATCTGTAACCACCACTCGTTCGGCGGCCTGATCTACTGCTGTGGCAAGCCTGGCGCGCTCTGCCTGCGATTTTTTTATGTCGTCAATATCCCGTACCACACCGAGGAGATGTGGGATTTTGTTGAGTTCCAGAACAGTGGCCGATAGCAGTCCCGTTTTGATCCGACCGTCTTTAAGCCTGAATAGGGCCTCAAAATTGTCCAAATTCCCGATTCGTTCTATCTGGTCATATAGATATCTGAAATCCTCCGGATTAATCCACAGTCCAAGGTCCAGAGAAGTCCGACCCAAAATTTCCTCGCTTGTAAAACCGGTGAGTTCAGTAAACTTCCGGTTGACATTAACGTATTTTCCATCCTCTGTCCTGCTGATTGCCATCGAGTCCGGAGCGAGTTGAAAAAGATTTCTGAAAAGCTCTTCACTGTCATGCAAGGACTGCTCTACTTTTTTTTGTTCGGTAATATCGATCACAGTGGTGGAAAGAAATGATGGATTGCCACTTTCATCCGATATCAAAGCGCCGTTCATCAGGGTGGGGAAGACCGTTTCATCTTTATGCTTGTGCCACAATTCCAGCGTTTCAAAACTTCCCCTGTTCACAAGTGTTGCCATCGACTCTTTTATCGCCGGCATCTGCTCTTCTGTATGAAACATTGACAAATGCCTTCCCAAGCACTCAGGTATAGAGTACCCATGCATTCCGGCAAAGGACTCGTTCAGATAGAGAATGTTTCCGTTCAGATCGGCAATAGCGTTACCAGAATTTGACTTGTCGGAGATCGTTTTGAATTTGGCGTATTCTTTCTCGGCATTCTTTCTGTCGGTGATGTCCGTGCAAATACCACACATCAAATCGAGATTTCCTTTTTCATCACGTATCGGATATGCCCGTTCGAAAATCCACCTAATCGATCCGTCCGGTCGCACAATACGATATTCCACAGAGGAACCCGAGCCGGGTTTGTGGAATTTGTCCAAGTAATACATGAAGCGATTCATGTCATCTGGGTGTACCGATTCTTGAAATTGTCCCGGATCTTTATATAAACCGTGTAATGGTTTGCCCCAAACCTTCTCATACGCTGGACTGGCGAGCAGTATATTATGAGACGAGGGGTCACTCACCCAGAAAACGTCATCAATCGTCTCAATGAGAACCCGAAACATCTTTTCACTTCTGTGAAGGGCCTCATCGGCCCTTTTGGCGTTGTCTATGTCAAGGTGGGTTCCCAGCATTCTTACCGGATGGCCTTGTTCATCACGCTCCAGGACCTTTCCTCTGGTAAGAATCCATTTCCAGTCGCCGGATTTGGTCAGGAGACGGTGTTCAACCGAGTAAAAGGGTGAAGAGCCATCGAGACAGTCATTCAGGGCCTTAAACACCGCAGGTCTGTCATCCGGATGTATACGGTTCTCCCAAGAGGTTATGTTTCTTTCAACATCATTCATGGAGTAACCGAGCTGGGCGTGCCAGATTTCATCCTGGAACAGATCTCCCGATTGGACATGCCAATCCCAAACCCCCAGGTCAGCTCCTTTTAGAGCAAGTTCCAGTCGATGAAAAATTTCGGTTCGTTCCCTGTCGGCCTCAAGCATTTTTAGCGCATTCTCATGAATCACTTTCTCGGACTTTTTACGCTCGGAGATGTCCATCGCGGCAAAAACTATGCCTGCTGAAAGGTCTGACCGATCAACAGGAACCAGGCTTAATGATACATCGACAGAAGAGCCATCTTTTCTGAAAAAACGGGTTTCTGTTTCCGCCATACCACGGGAACCGATATCCGGATAAACCGCATCGTTGACTCTCTGAAACTCGCTGTCTGTTTCATAGAGACTTCTCATGTTCAACCCATGGACATCTTCTCTTGAATGTCCGGTTATTTCCTTAAATGCTTCATTGCTCCACAGGATGTCATGGTTTTTCATGAAAGCTATTGCCACTGGAGCTGAGCCTATGACTGTTTCCAGCATTTCCAGCGCCTTACCGAGAGCGTCCAGGGAGGCTTCACGCGCCTTAACCTGGATTTCCAGGTCAAGCTGGCCCTTCAGACGGGTCTCGGCAAGTTGCTTTGACGCTTTTCTCGTCCTCAGAAGGAATGACACATAGACTAAAACCAGAACGGCTAGAATCAGCATGTTGCCGAAGTATTCTTCTAACATAAATGTTGAAGTCCTTTCGTGATACTACTTCAGAGGTATTGAAAAAATCCTGCAGTGAACCAAATATGGTCGCAAAACCACACACGCTTTCCTCAAGCAGAAAGAGACATCGATCGGCGACCACACTTCTGTGAAATTGTTTTGGCTATACATATCTTATCCATCAACGCGAGTTGAGTAAAGCAGTTGATTCATGCTGGATGAACATGTTAGATATGAAGAATTGGAACAACTCATGTTTCAGGTTGTTTGTAACAAGCAAGGCCTCATAATTACCGGTTGTTGAAAAAACCCTAATTGTCATAAAAAATATAACTACTCCTCAACTAACTATCTGATTTCAAATTATCGAACCGTCGGGTTTGAGTTGCTCCACCATTTCATGAATGGAGGCCTCAGATGAAAATCACGGACAATAAAGTAAACGAAGAAACCAGTCTTGGCGCCATAGATTCCCAAGAGACATACCAAGAACGTTATCGAGGCCTCTTTCAGCACATGCGAGCCGGTGTGGCCGTTTATGAGGCGGTGGATGACGGTAATGATTTCATATTCAGGGACTTTAACATATCGGCAGA
>CAITZA010000485.1 GCA_903896745.1 uncultured Desulfomonile sp.
CACAGGAGGAGCACCATTATCAGTCCGACTGGCGCCATATAGAGCGTCAACTCATAAAACGGCGTATCCACACCAACCATTTCCTTGAAAAAGCCCAAAGCCACGATCGCTCGAGCTGATCCAAGAAGCGTGATGATGCTGCCGGCGCCACAAACATAGGCCATCCCAATAAACAGGCCCTTCCCGAATTTTGTAGGCTTGTCTCCTTCTCCATAAAGGCTGTATATGGCCAGCAGCAATGGATACATGGTGGCCGCTACCGCAGTATGAGCCATTATAAGCGTAAGGACGGTTATCAGCAAGAAAATGCCAAAATATATGGCGCTAGTCTTCTCTCCGATGATGTTGAGCATCTTATAGGCCATTCTCTTGGTCAGACCGGTTTTGGTGAAAACCATGCCTATAACGAGTGAGGCAAAGATAAATAGAACCGATGGATCCATAAAATCCTTGAAGGCGGCCTTGGCCGGTCGAATCATGAACAGAGCTTGCATGACTCCTATTAAAAGACTGGTGACTCCGATCGGAACAACCTCAAATACCCACCATATACCGGCCAGCAAAAAAAGCGCTACCGCCCCTTTACCCTCCTGACTCAAAGGAAAATGTTTTCCTACAGGATCAATGGCGTCCGGCCATGGTGGAGAAAAATACACGACAAAAAACAAGCCAACACCTGTCAGCATGGCTATCAGTCGCGTCCAGTTTATCTTAATGCCCTGCGAAGCGGAAAAAGTTTGAGAGCTCATTACCAGAATCCTCCGTATATAACTGCTAGAAATCTTGCGATCTAAATTTGGCAGGCTTTCATTTTAGCGGCTACCTGATCAAATACATCAACCAGCCTTAACAAACCTATGGCCTCTCCGGACGATGTCACGATTAACGCCTGGCAGCGGCTCATGATAATCTGGTGAACAGCTTTGCCTAAAGGAATATCTGCATCGATGAAAACTGTGGATGATTGTTGGGATACCAACTCACCAACCGTTTTGCCATAGCTTTTCCTGCATATATCCTGCAACGGCGCTTTCCACAAATCCAAACCGTCAAGCATTGAATGCAGGAATTCAGGTGTCAGCCCAAACCTCGACACCTTTTTCAATTCCTCATTTGTCAGGTATTCGGGTTCCAGACAGGTCAGCACATCCATACGGTTCAATTTTCCTATAACTTTCCCAGCCTTGTTGCATACCAGCGCCGCCATGAATCTGTGACCCTTGTCATCCAGTCTTTTACTGCCCTCTTCCAAAGCCTGTACCGCCTCAAACAATGAGGCGTCTTCAGAAACTCTGGGGTAACCCTCAAACGGTCTCATTAGGTCCTTAACCTTGATGGTTTCCATGAAATCGTCTCCTTGGCAAATACAATAATAGAAATCTTCAAAACTAAAACGCAGGATTCTGAGAGAAGTATCTTAGAATCCGCCAGTGTGTGGAAGCAAGATTTAAATGCAGCCCGAAATAATCCATTATCCAGAATGCTTCGGGTTGGCAAAAAAAATTAAAAGTCTCTACAGGAGAAAGCTATGCCAGTACAGCAAGGACTTCTCCTTCAGTAGCCTTTGGTTTTTATGATCCTCTCGACCTCGGCGTTTCTGATCCTGTCTTCCTGCTCTTTCTTTCGTCGGTGCGCTCTGGTTATCTTTTCCACAAGCACCGACGTGTCAGTAGGCTTCAGAAGATAATCAAAAGCGCCCAGTTTCATGCCGGCGATTGCCGTGTCAACCGTCGTGTTTCCAGTCAGCATGATGATCTCTGTCAAGGGTTTTATTCTCTTGAACTCCTTAAGGGTTGATATTCCATCGCGGCCCGGCATCATCACATCGAGAACCACGACATCTATGTCTGTCTTCTCAAGAACCGACAACGCCTCATCACCACTAAAAGAAGTCAGCACCTCAAAATCCCTCGTCATCAATCTCTGGGAAAGCACTTCAACAAACTGCTCCTCATCATCGACCAATAGAACCCGGATATTCATCTGTTGTCTCCGAATCAAGAAACGGAATATTGACCCTATACCTTTATGTCCAATTTCAGACTGAAGGGTCGCACAGAAATAGGGCAATAATTATGCCATTTCATGAAAGCGGGTATTTAGAGGGTTTGTGAGAAAGATGCCGGAGTGGGCGAGGGCATATAAGACATTATGACACAAAATGAATCAAACATATTGAAACAACATGACACGCATGGCGGTTATCTATTTTGGGGACGATCGCTCCATAAGTATCGCGCCTGATTCAAGCGCGCCTCGAGACGCCAACGCTATCGCTTTGCTGCTCGAACCTATTACGGAATCGACGACAGCAACCTTTTTCCACATGAGGTACTGATAATATTCGTCCTCAATGCCGCCGCAAATTACCATGGTAATTCTCTCGTCGAGAATCATGCGACAGAGGGTTTCAGCAGAAGCCTCTGACAATACTATGGTTCTTTCTTCGACGATATTATGGTTATTATCGACCAAGGCAATGTATGCCTCGGGAGCGAGGTCGAAACGTGGAGCGACATCATCGCCCAGCAATGGCACGAGAATCTTTATCATGAGACAACCTTGTTTTGGTATTGGCAGGCTATAAGAGCCTCATTCAATACCGAGCCTTTTCATTTTCCTCCACAGGGTGCTTCGCCCCCAGCCAAGGATTGCAGCGGCCCTGGTTCTGCTACCCTTTGCTTTTATCATGGCTTCGAAAATCATTTTCTTTTCGGCAGCGCGCCAGTTTGGATAATCCAGTTTGAATACAGCGACAGGCTCGGAATCATCACCAGTTTCATCATCGAATTCCACATCAATTTCTTCAGTGTCCGCCGACTCGATCAGATACGCGGGAAGGTGTCCGACTTCAATTGTGTCTCCCTCGCAAACATTGACTGAGTATTCCACTATGTTCCTGAGTTCCCTGACATTTCCAGGATATCTGAATGTCAGGAGTATGTCCCTGGCTTCAGGAGAGAATGACTTTGCCCTGCTCTTGAAGCGTAAACTCATCATCCGGAAGAAATGGTCCAGGAGCGTGCTTATATCTTCTTTTCTGTCCGATAGAGGTGGCAATTCAAGTCTTATGACGTTGAGCCTGAAAAGCAGGTCTCTCCTGAACCGCCCCTCCTGAGCCATTTCTTCCAGGTTTCTGTTAGTGGCGGCTATAATTCTCACATCTACATGTACACCTTTTGAAGAGCCCAGGGGATAAACAACCTTGTCATCCAGGAAAGATAGAAGCTTAACCTGCAACGCCAGTGGCAAGTCACCAATCTCAGTCAGTAACAAGGTTCCATTATGAGCCAGTCTGAATCTGCCGAGACGATTTTCATAGGCCCCGGTAAAAGCGCCTTTTTGATGTCCAAAGAGTTCTGATTCCAGCAGGGTTTCGGGTAGCGCTCCACAATTGACCTTTACAAACGGACCTTTTGCCCTGACAGAAGCCTTGTGAATTGCCTCGGCCAGCATATCCTTTCCTGTGCCTGTCTGGCCGGTGATCAGAACGGAAGAATCAGTCTGCGCTATCACGGGGAGCATCTGGAATATTCGCTGTATTTGCGGGCTTCTTCCGATCATGTCGTCGAGTTTCAAAACTCGATCAACCTTCGCGCACTCGGATTCAAGAACCCTTATGTCTTCAAAGGTTTCTATAAAACCAAACGAGTTTTCATCCTCATCGACGAGAAGGGAAGACGTAACTCTGACTGGAATCTTCGTCCGGCTTCTGTTGATTATGTTTGATTCTGAAGTGACGGACCTGTTTTCCCTTGAAAGCTGTTTCACGGGACATCCGTGAAAACAGTGATTGCATCTCAGTATGTAGCTGCATGGAATTCCGTAAGATTCCGAGCAGTCAAACCCTGTCAGAGATACCAGGGCCCTGTTAATGAACACGATATTTCTACTGTGATCCAGAACGGCGACCCCCAGCGGTATCTCATCCAGAACCCTGGATATCGGCAGCAGGCTGGAATCTATTCCAAAATGTTGATCAAGAGATGATCCTGACAAGCAGTTTCCTCTTTTCGAGCTTCAGTACACCTATCGAGAATAGGACAACGCATTGGACCTGTCACAACTACTATCAGATTCTGTAATAATCACAAATCCAGTTTACCATTATTTTATCGATGTTTAAGTTTTTAGTCGATAAAAGAATTCATGTGGTGTGTTCCCCAATCTGTTTTTGAACAGATATCGGCATAGATGGCGCTTGCATACTTTGGGATCGTCTGGTAAAAATGCCCCTTAATGAATCGAACGGCGAACAAGACTAACATCATGAAAAAGTTGCTTAAGAAGTTGTTTTATAAAAACCTGCCCTTGTTACTGGCTGTGTTTCTACCGGTTCTTTGTCAGGCCAGTCCCGCTGTCAGGCCGGAGGATATTCCGACCTTTCTGTTTACCAAAGGCAAGACACTTTCCGCATTCAAGGCGGTCATGAGTGTTTCGACCGTTAATGAGATTGATAAATCCAGGCAGGAAGTCAAGGGATACATGATTTACAGGCGTCCGAGTGATTTCCGGTTTCAGGGAGTCGGGCCCGG
>CAITZA010000486.1 GCA_903896745.1 uncultured Desulfomonile sp.
ACCAGGACTTGTTGAATCCTTTGAAGGAATTGGCATATAGCTACAGAGGCCTTGGAAAAAACAGGGACGCTTCGACACTGGAGAAAAGAGCCAAAAAGATAGAATCTATCAAATGAATTGAACTAAAAGTTGATTACCTTAAGGGGTAAGCCGGGTTACCATAGTTTCATCGATGTTTGAAATCGAATGCAGAGGGGAGACGTCTAATGACATCCATATCATCAGTCATTTTCCTTGCAATTCTGTATTTAGTATTTGTCTTTGATTTGCCAGTAATCGCTTCAGAAAATAAGGCTGAAATAAATCTTTTCTACAACACTTTAATTGATACGCTAAAAGTAGAAAGGGGCTCTATGCGAAGTCTGGTAGAACTGGTCAGGAACAACTTGTCGGTAGCCGAGTCTTGTCTTAGAGCGGTTGAGCGGATGAAAGGCTCATCGGAAGAACAGGGTGAGGCCCTCGCAATATTACGCAACGAACTCCAGATCGCAATACTCTTGTCCCGTAAGCCCAGCAAATGTGATGAGGCTTATACAAACGATCTACTGCACAAATCAGGATTGATAAAAGACGAGGATTCTCGGATTTATTGCCTCGAAAGATTGACGCAACTTTGCCCGTTAGCCGGCGAAGCGTGTATCATCCTCGGCGACCTTTATCTTAAACAAAGGCGTTGTGGGATGGCCATAGAAGCTTACCAGAAAGCTATCAATATAACTGGAGACCAAGATAGCAAAAAACTTCTCACTGAGGCTGAGGAGTGCAAGAAGGACTATGTTAGACAAAAACCAGTCTCCCCCTCTCAAGTGACTGACTTGATAGTTCACGAGACCACCATGGCCCCAACCAGGCACACAATTCGCAAAGCAACAGTTGGTAATTCCATTCAGCGACAGATATTGTTCGACGAGTGGTCATATAGAATCAAGGACCAGTTTCTTCCCGAACTAAAAATAATTGGTGAAACGCTCAAAGAGAGTTTTGGCCGAAACTCTACAGCCAAACTGCTAATAGAAGGCCATACAGACAGGCGCGGCCCTTATGAGCGTAACATGCAGCTATCAAGAGACCGAGCCAACTCTATCAAACAGCATCTTGTGACAACCTATGGAATAGACCCGTCTAAATTGCAAACAGAAGGTTTTGGTCCCAATAGGCCATACTCTCCCGATGAAAATGAAGCCGGCTGGGCCATGAATCGAAGAGTAGAGTTCAAAAAATTTGAATGAGATATTAGCGTATTAATTTATTTCTAAAGGATGCTATTGGGCCAACTTTTCAGGCTATAGCCAGGAGGACAGTATGTTGAGGCAGTTAATGCTGTTTTTGGCCACTGTTACTCTCTTACTGCTTGGGTCTTCATGGGCCATGGCCCAATCTGACCAGGGCGTAGAAATATTAAACGCTGCCAAGGCGATTCATCAAAGCGCGAAATCCGCTCAAGAAATAAATGATGCGTTCCAAAAATACTTAGAGGCACGCAGTTTCTTTGCGAAAGTAGAGGACTCGTGGCAAATGGCGTCGGTGGAACAGTGCCTGGGAAAAGTGTACAAAGATTGGGCTAAATACGATGAGGCTTTGAAACATTATGAGCAGTCCCTTAAGCTGTGCAGGGATAACCAGGACAAAACAGGAGAATGTGGGGTTCTCACTGACATCGGAGAAGTCCACATCTTGCGTGGCAAATTCCATGAGGCTATAGACTCTTACAGAAAAGCGCTTGAGATAGCTCGACAGGACGAGGACTCTCTTGCTCAGGCTTCGGCTCTCAATGGAATTGGTCAGGCTTACTGCGGCATGAGTGAGTTCTCATTGGCCGAGAAACATTTGTATGAGGCGGAACAATTAGTCAGTTACCACGACAATTCATTGATCTGGGCGCAAATTTCCCATAATCGTGGAAAGGTGGCCTATGAGTCTGGAAGCTATCTTGGGGCCGTTGATCTGTTGGAACCATCCTTGGAACTCAGAGAGAACATCGGAGACATTCGCGGCAGGGCGGCAACATTAGACGTATTAGGGCTTGTGAATCTTAAGGGATACGGCCTGATTGCCCGGGCAGGAAGACGTTTCAGCGAAGCGATAGAATTTTGCAAAAAAAGAGGGATAAAAAATGTTGCCCGAGCAGATTTAAACAAAAAAACACCATTTACTTCTGGTACTTTTGACGCGGTATATTCTCAAGATGTTCTAGAACATTTAGATAATGATACTGGGGCGTTAAAAGAAATTTATAGGT
>CAITZA010000487.1 GCA_903896745.1 uncultured Desulfomonile sp.
CACCAAATCATTATGAACCTTGTAACCAACGCTTATCACGCAATGAAAGACACCGGTGGTTTTCTTAAAGTCAGACTGGATGAAATCATTGCCGACGCAGAGTTCCTGAAAACCAGGCATGGAATTTTACCTGGAACCTATCAACGACTCACTGTTGCTGACACAGGTCATGGAATTGCGCCCGATTCACTTCATAGAATCTTTGATCCATATTTCACTACCAAAAAGCAGGGACAGGGTACGGGCCTTGGCCTGAGTGTAGTCGATGCGATTGTAAGGGAACACAACGGTTTTATGAATGTCTCGAGCGAGTTGGGGAAAGGAACTACTTTCGAAGTCTACCTTCCAATAATTCTGGATGCTGGAAACTCCGTGAAGGAAACAGATCAGGCTCCGCCGCGGGGCGCAGGGAGAATAATGTTTGTGGATGATGAATTGATAATCACCGAACCGTCCAAATCAAACCTTGAAAGACTAGGCTATGTTGTAGTCACCGAAAATGACCCGGCAAAGGCTCTGGCATTTTTCAGGACTCAACCTCATGCGTTCGATCTGGTTATCACAGACATGAGCATGCCAAAAATGACAGGATTGCAGTTGTCCGCTGAAATATCAAAAATTCGCAGCGACATCCCCATAATTCTGGTCACAGGTTTTTCCGATTTGTTGGACGGCAGGATACCATCAGAATACGGAATAAGGGAAGTGGTCGATAAGCCCGTCAATACCAGAGAGTTGGCTAATATCATATCCCGTGTTTTGACGGGATCATTCTGATATCGAGCCGTCACAACCGTCTTGTGGTGAAAATCAACCAGAAGAAAACTAGCTGGGTGAATTACAACCACATTTATTTGAAAATCAAACATATCTCTAGCTATCTGGGTTCCCAAGGCCTTAACGATACATGCTATTCGAGATTCTCAACGCGCCGGTTTGAGTGTCTCCGGAGCTTGATCCGTGCCCGAATGGAGTGGGCGAAAATCTCCCTTTTCTGGAATATATCGCGTTTCTCAAAGGCATTGCCGGAATGAGGCGGAAATTGGAGGCAATATACCCTGAGTCCACCAGTTAACGACGAGAGCGCCATCGACCTGAGGAATCAGGGTAGGCCTTGTGTTGTCACACAGGACTCGATCCGGATCCTTGTCATCCCCGACTTGATCGGGGATCCATTAATAATAGATTCCCGCTTTCGCGGGAATGACATTTAAGCTATGCTTTCAATTCGGGCTTATTTTCGAGAACGGCCATATTACAAAAAGCCAATGATACGGGATATTCCGTTGGCACGCTTCAGGATTTCCGGCTATGGGCCCGACACCACTACAAACCACACCCATACCTGTAAACTACTGGGATGTGATTGCGCCAGTCCTGAAAAGACCGATGCGGGTTGGTATACATCATTTGATGGTTCCAAACCCGGAGACAGTTATATTTCAGCGTTACCCAGGAAAGATCATTATGCGGCCTGAGTCAAGCTCAAGGCCGAAAAATGCAGTTGATTGATTTTCCAGCGTTCGTCAAATTCCCTTAGGACCGCTGTAATTCTTACGGGTACCGAAAACGGAGATTCGATATCTATCCTTTTCAGGGAAAACACATTCCCCTCGGCTATGAGATTAACTGTCGGGGGATTGAGATTGTCCAATGGCGCTGACCTCAGATCACATTCTCCCGAAAAGGTCGCCATGGTTCTGTAAACAGAGACCCTACTGCGCAAGACATGCAATTCGTTCGGGATTCTGGAATTGAATTCAGCCTCAAGGAGCTTTCTGTACTCCTCTCTGTTGGAAATCTTTGAACCGTCCAGGGCATACCCTAGAAAATTTTCGTCAAAATGAAAGTATGAAAGGGTGAGTTCGGTGTTGCGCTCATTGTAGGCGCTTACGACATCCTGGATCGTCTTTTCGATCTTGTTGCTGATCTCGGCGTTCATGACTTTCTCCTGATTTTTATGAATATCATTAAAAATGTTACGGTCTGCAGAGATCACTGA
>CAITZA010000488.1 GCA_903896745.1 uncultured Desulfomonile sp.
AATCAATACCTTTACGAATTCTATCTGGTTAAAAGGGTCGAGAGCCGCCTCTGGCTCGTCTATCAGATACAATCCGTCCAAGCTAAAGCTGTATCCTTTGAAAAAGTTCAGAAATGATTCCCCATGTGACAGAGCGTTGAGTGAACTTCCTCCGAAGTAGGAAATCCTGGCGGGGTCATCGATAAGAATGTCATCCAAACTTGATGCAAAATTAAAAAACGCCTCTGCCCGAAAATAAAAACCATAAGGCCTTCGTCTTTCCCATTCAATCGTAACATATTTTCGCAGATGCGATTCCTGAGGATTTGAATGTGACGCGTGGGCTTTTATTCCACCCCACGGCAACAGACCGCTTTTCAAGGCCAATGCGTCGAGCAAGGTTGACTTGCCAACCCCGTTCCTGCCCGTGAAGAATGTAACGTTACTGAGCAGTCCCAGATTCGTCCTGCGACTAAAACTCGGGACGTTAAAGGGAAATCTGTCTCTGTAAGGGAAATCCTCTGAGTCCAGGAAAATCGATTTAATAAACATTTTGAATCATTACACTGTGAATTTCCATTGGCAAAATCTCTCGGGCGGATGCGGGTCCAAAGGAGCGTGAACACATTCGACTTTTATGGAAGGATCGATCAACTTTGCAAAACCCTCAAACTCACCATAATGCATATCTTTGCAATGGTATTCAGGCAGATTTCTTTTGAGTCTGGATTCCTGGGTCACGCAATGTGGGACTGAAATGATCACTGCGTCATCTTGCCATGATATTTCATAATCGACTATGATCTTCCATGGGAAGTAATCAAGCGCCTTGACGAATCCAGCCAGACCCTTCTCAGCAATCCCGAATCTCTTGATTATATCTTTTGCCGCAATTCCGGCCACTCGCCTCCAAACCTTTTCATTGAAATGATTGGCAACGTCTGTTCCGTATTCTTCTTCCAGAAAGATGTACCAGAAAGAATCAACCACCCTGTAATGCCAAAACAGAAAATCGAGATACTGCCTCAATTCTTTTTTTTCGAGTTCGTCTATATTCATTCCGGCATCCTCAAGAAGTTGTTATCATAGCTTTACTTTGGAATAATATTTAGTCATTGTCAACGAACTTCCTCCAAGCTAACACTTTACAAGATCGAATATGGTGATAAACTCTCTGCCCATAGATACAAGACAGATTGCCTGAGGGGCGTGATCAATGCGTTACTGTTCTTTGCTTGTTTTTTGTTCATGTATATTGTTGTCGGTGGATGGCGGCGTCAATGCCCAACAGAGATATCCGCTACCAAATGTGTCAAACCTGAAAAGTCTCACCACACAAATGACTGATCGCGCTCCGGACATTCCTGGCAAGGAGACAACCATGACCTTTTATTCAGGGACGAACGGCGACATTATTACAGTCTATACGTACAAGGGGAGAAACATAGCTTTCAGTACACACAACAACAGCGATATTCAAAAGACATACAGACTTTTTGTCGATTTTACCGGAGATCGCCTGTTTCAGGAAATTCCTCCCGGGTCAACCTGGACACTTCCACCATGGTCGAGGTGATCGTGCGCCTGGCGTCTATCGCTCGGACCATCATTCCAGGATCATGGAGTTTTCATGCATGAACTAGCCATCGTCGAATCCATAATGGAAACACTGATTGATCAACTCCGAATACATGGCTGCACTAAAGTAGTCGGCATCAAACTGGAATTTGGAGCGATGACGGCTGTGATGCCGGCGGCAATAGACTTTGCTTTTGAGGCGTTGTCCAAAGGTGGGCCGGCTGAAGGCGCAACAATAGAAACCATCATTATTCCCATTAAAGCAATTTGCTCAGACTGTGGGACAGAAACGCTACTCGAAGATTATTTACCTTTTTGCCCAAATTGTCCGGATGGCGCTCTCCAAATTGTTCAAGGCCGTGATGAGATGAAAATAGCATCGATTGAAATTGAATGATCATAAAACATGTTTTTGTATCGTAACAGTATCTGACACATGGATTCCTTCCAGATAATTGCGACATGGATAAAATGAACCGCCGCAATGGTAACGCTGATGAAATACGATTTTGTTAACGCATTACTGCCTGAGAAGATCAAGAAACTTAACATAAGAAGTAAATTCAACGTGTTCCTCATTGCCTGTCTTTTGCCTCTGGCGATTTGCCTTGCTCTGGTAATATATTTTCATGAAAAGAAACTTTTGCTGATTGAGGCCAATCAAAAGGCTGCGATAGTTTTTGCAGAAGCGTCGGCGATCAGGGATTACGTTGAGAACAGCTTAAGGCCAAGAATGTACGATGTGATTCCTGGCGATCAATTTATTATCGAGGCCATGTCAACCACTTTTGTGAGCGTAAACATCCAGAAACTTTTTAGTGAGAGGATGCAGGGATACCTTTACAGGCGAATTGCGATAAAACCCAGAAATCCGGCTAATGCCATGGACGATCAGGAACGGTCGGTATGGGAAATATTTCGTAACAACAGGGAACTCGACTCATGGTCCGGGGAAATAGTTCAAAATAATGAAAGGTTCCTTCTTCTGGCCCAAAAGGTTGTTCTGTCAGATTCATGTTTAAGATGCCATGGAAATCCTGAGGACGCTCCGGGCGTTTTAAGGGAGACTTATGGAAATGTTGCAGGATTCGGTTATCAATCTGGCGATTTGATGGGATTGAACCTGGTATCCGTTCCTGTCCACCATGCGCTGGAAAAAATTTCAGCGGTAGCCTGGACCATTGCCATTGCCACCCTGGTTGGATTTGCTCTGGTAGTCGTCGCAATAAATCTGGTCTTTAATAAACTTGTAGCGCATCGCCTCGGTTTCCTTACCAGACTATCTGAACGCCTGATAGAACAAGAAACCTTGCCTGACAAATCTCGAAACGAACAAACGAATGATGAACTCGAAATGTTACAGGAAAAAATGGATTTCCTGGCAAGGCATGTGAGGACACTTCGTGGATCGTACGGCCTGGGACCAAAATTTGCCGGTATGTACGTAATAGAAAGTCCTATTTTCCCCGGCTTTGTTTCATGGCTTTATAGCGCCAGACACTCCTTGACAGCGCAGAAGGTTTCACTCAAGATTCCCTTTCCTTCCCTGATAGACAATCCGTACTATTATCATGCTTTCGTCAATGAGCTTCAAACCATAGAGAAACTCGATCATCCAAATGTCCTGAAAGTGGTTGAGCGTGAAAATGATTTTCTGGTTACAGAGATGTTGACCGGTCAGACTTTGGCTGACTTTTTACGACTGAACGGGAAACTAGTCATTAGAAGAGGATTCCCGATCTTTCAACAGATGTGCGATGTTGTTTCATATCTGCATAACAATGGGGTTGTTTGCCACAACTTGACCCCGTCCAGTATTGTGATACTGGATAATGATCGCGTTAAACTCATAGATTTTGGATTGGCATGGAATAGAGATCTTGTTGATCCAATCAAGGAAGCCGGCGCCGGACTACAGGGAAATCCCGATACAATTGCGCCAGAACAGATACGTGGTGAAAGAGGTGATTACAGGAGTGACATCTACGCGGTTGGTTGTATAACCTATGTGATGTTGACGGGACATTTTCCATTTGCCCTAGGGCCTAGCGGTGAACGTTTGGGACTAAAGATGTTGCTCAGACCTACTCCGTTGAGGTTACACTCTCCTGACATTTCCCCATTGATCGAGGAAATAGTCATGAAATCTATTGAGAGCGATCCTGAAGACCGCTACCAATGGATCGAGGACTTTTGTCGGGACTTTCGTTCGGCAATGCGTGACTAATTATACAACAGGATTTTTCGATGAGACTGGCTGTCTTTAGTGATATTCATGGAAATCTTGAGGCCCTCGATCTTTTTATCGAGCATTCAAGGGCGCTTGATGTAGACAGATATGCCTGTCTTGGAGACATTGTCGGTTATGGGCCGAATCCTAATGAATGTATTTCTGAAATTAGAGCTATGGGCAAGATCAATGTAGTCATGGGCAATCATGAATGGGCTTGCCTTAACTTGAGTGAGTCTTCGGCTTTTATGAATTCGATGGCGTACGACGCTATCACGTGGACATCAAAGCATTTGACAGATGATAACAGGAAATATATTTCAGGACTCGGAAACAAAATTGAAATGGGACCTTTCAGTTTCGTTCATGCATCGGCGTTTCAGCCATACAAATGGGAATATCTGAACCCGGGAAAGAGTCTCCGGATAATGCTTTGTCTTCATAATTCCGGGACACATACAACTTTTGTGGGCCACACCCATCGCCCCATGATAGTTGACTCAGGAGGCAGACAGCCGCTAGTTGATTCAGGATTCGAGGATGGCGTCTCATACCTTGATGAGAGCGCTTCCAAAATCCTTGTCAATCCCGGTAGTATCGGTCAACCGAGGGATCGTATCAGGAAACCATGCTATGCCATGGTCGATACCATTACCAACACTATAACTTGGCATAGGCTAAATAATTATGACCCAAAGGTAACGGCCCGAAAGATTCTCGATACTGATCTGCCAGTAGAATGCGCTTATTATTTAACAAGTTAGAAATAGCTTCCATTACATTTGACTAGTGTTTCAAGTTTGTTGTCCAATTCTTGGACTGACACTTTCATGCTACTATCCTGGCGTATCCAGGATGATGGCAAAAAATTTACAGCAAAACAGATGCCTAACAACAAGCTAGAGCCAGGTCACCTTTTTCACGGGTATCTTATTGAACGCCATATACACGACGGAGCTTATGGTCAAATATATTGCGCTCTGAACAGCCTTGGTCAACGTGTGGCGTTGAAGATTCCGGTACACGATGGTTTTGGGAATCTGAAATCCTATGCTTCCTTTAGAATAGAATATTCCCTCGCAGGTGTTCTTAACCATCCCAATATATTGGAATTCAGAAAAGGGACAGGCAGATTTCTGGAAATGGAAATTCTGGAGGGCGAAGACCTTAGAACGACAATTACAAGAATGTCGCCCTGCTCATGGAGCCAGACAGAGTCGATTCTGGCGCAAGTTTGCAACGCATTGTCCTACCTTCATGCGAAAAAAATAGTGCATCATGACCTAAAGCCAGAAAATATTATGATAGATACTTCCGGCGCCGTTAAGATTCTGGATTTCGGTCTATCCTACTGCTCTGATCTTGATGACCCACTTGAAACTCTTGAAGAGCCATTGGGCACACCCTGTTATATTGCCCCGGAACAGCTTGAGGGTATTCGTGGGGAACCCGCCAGCGACATGTATTCGCTTGGAGTCATAGTTTATGAAATGCTTACGAATGAACTTCCTTTTGGTAAGCCGAAAACAGCTAGTGGGGCGAGGCGAAGACTGTATTCAGACCCTACCCCACCGAGACTCCGAAGGCCAGATTTACCATGCGGTGTACAGGAACTTTTACTGCTACTTCTGGATAGGGACCCTCATGCCAGAACAACGGCACAACTCCTCTCGGATGCAATTCGTAACAGGATCGACTGGTCGTCAATTTCGTGTGTCACTCCCGAAAGATCCGCAATGGACAGATGGCTGGACAACTTCAGAATCTGGAAGGCGCCTAGGTACAAGGCAATCATTATTGACAAGAAAAACCGAATTATTGGCAGGCACATCCTTGCCGTACTCCATGATCCGGAGGTCGCAGAAAGGGTAATTAATCTTGCAGCCATTGAGGCTACGGCGAGAAAGGCGACCGTAACTTTTTTTCTGGCGATAAGGCAAAACCTGACTGAATTTGATTCGCAGACTCTTGAGGAAACCCTTCTCAGGAAAGTTGATCATGCGCTGAACAAGCTCTCAGAATTGGGGATCAAGTCAAGATTTCGCATGAAAATAGGTGATCCACACAAGGAAATCCTGACTTATGCGCAAACTCGGGATGTAGACTTGATAATTATTGCTCCCCGCACTCTGAAAGGAATGCAAAAGATACGTGAGGGAGGGGGCGTAACAAGCAGGGTAGTTTCAAATTCGACGTGCGATGTTCTTGTGGTCAAGAGTGATCAGTCGTGAGATCGGTACAGGAGATCGGATTCGGCGCCGCACAGGTTGAACTGACCAGCAGATGCAACCTCAGATGCCTCACGTGCCTATATCATTCCCATGAACTGGACTGGAAACCCCAGGACCTTTCACCAGCTGCTTTTGACAGGCTGCTCAACTGTGGATCCCGGATATCCTCCATGCATTTGCAGGGCTGGGGAGAGTCCCTGTTACTTGGCAATATGCCTGAATTAGTTCGAAAGGCCGGAGAAAGCGGCGCAAAAGTCAGCCTGAGTTCAAATGGAACCATCATGAGCCTTGATCTGGCGCGTTCACTCATTTCTGAGGGAATCAGTTCAATGGCGTTTAGTCTAGCCTCTGCCAACAGGGACGAGCAAGACAGATTGAGAGGCGCGGGCGTCTTCGATTCTTTTTGCCGTTCGGTACAAACCTTTGCCCAGGCGCGCGGAAAATCAGCCCACCCACCAATCCTAATCAACTACCTATTGACCAGAAATAACATGTCTGATCTTTCCAGAGCACAAAAATTGTGCTCTGAACTCGGAGCGGACGAGGTCAGGGGCACTCACATGGTTCACATTGTTTCCGATATTCAGGAATCCATGGTTTCCTATAATTCCGAAAACTCTTATTTGGCCTCCCGTTTCAGGGCAAGATTTTCTTATATACTTGGTTATCCGAAGGTAGTTCTGCCGTCAATGACCGACATACTGGCGCCGGTATGTCAAAAGAATCCTGTCAGCAACTTCTTCATAGGCTCTGATGGATCGGTTTCCCCCTGCGTTTACCTGAATCCTCCGATTCGAAATAATGTCCCCGGATCACATTCCGTAGCAGAGAAGCGTTTGTCAAGGCTGGTATTCGGGAATTTAAATAAAAACAGTCTGGATGATATATGGCAAAATCCCGAGTATCAGAGGTTTCGGGAAATGTTTCATGCCAGGATCAGAGCTTACGACGATATGATTGTACCTGTCAGGCCTGATTTTGATGGAGCGGAGCAACTTCGGAAATCGATCCGGAGAATCAGGGAGGTTTTTTCTAATGACCTCCAGGCGCCCGAACCATGCAATAATTGCCCATGCCTCTGGGGGCATTAGGAATCGGTATGTGTTGCCGGATACTAATGCTGCTGGTTGTTACCCGACTCCAATGCATACAGCGCTGCGCCCAAAGCTCCAGTAATTTGTGGGTGTGGCGGCGAAACTACAGGGCATTCCGTGTGCGATCTCAGGAGAGTCAACAGGAAAGGATTATGCTCAATGACCCCTCCGGTCATGACTATCCGATCCGTTAAGGTATCCATTTCCAGGATCCTCTTGACAACTGAATGAAACAATCCTCTTACGATCCTATCAACCTGATGCCCGGCCTTGATCTTCTCAAGAACTTCAGTAGCCGAAAAAACCGTGCAATAGCTTCCGAGCGCGATTTCCCCGTCGGCGTTTTCCGCCAGAGAGTTTAGTTTCTCAATGGGGAGTCTTAACCTCAAGGCCATTTCTTCAAGAAAAGCGCCCGTCCCTGCAGCGCATTTTCTGTTCATCTTGAAACTCACACGTCGTCCGTGTGAATCCAGCTTGATCACCTTGTTATCCTGCCCCCCGATATCTACAACCGTTATAGGTCCGGGGAAAAAGTGTAGACACCCCCTGCCGTGGCAAGCTATCTCGGTCATGGAGCCATGGGCAAACGAAACACTGTTTCGTCCATAGCCTGTAGAATAAATAATAATATCGTCCTGTTCTGAAAGACTCGCATGAACCAGACAGTCGGCCCAGACATTTCTGGAGGCGGCGCTAAAATCTGTGGCTGAATAAATTACTTTTTCAGCCAGGATGGTTCCTGATCGGTCAATTATTACCGCTTTGGTAGTACAGGACCCAACATCTACTCCTCCAGCAAGATTGTAATTCATCCTGTTTTATCTCACTTTTTCATCAAGTTGCTCAACAAAAGCCTCAATATTGGTCCTGGCCTGTTCCTCCGAATAACACCGCAAGTCGTTCAAATCACCATTAACAACCAGCACGGGAAGCCTCATTTTGTCCCTCATCCTTTGGGGCATCATGTAACGGCTATTGGAGTTGTTGGGACAGGTCTTGGCATCATGAAATATAATTCCATCAATCGAGAACCTCTTTATCCATGTTTCCATATATGCTTCCTTGAATGAGTCGTCCCTGACAATGAACAGTTCAGTATATGCCCTGGCCATGGATTCAAAGGGACAAGCCGGATCAAATGCGTCAAATATCCAACTGTTGCAATATGTGGATGCGACGACATTTGTCTTGAGTGAGGCAAACTGAGCGCTAAGATCTCTCAATTTTCCCCAGATTGGCATCCCATCCCAGTAAATTCGATGGGTTTCCTCGTCAATGGCTGGGACATTGTGCTTAATTCTCTGCCTTAATTCTTCAAGGAGCAACCTGTAATAGTCAACAGCCTGAGGCAACCCTCTGAGCACAACAGCGGGCCCCATGTGGATAGTAGCGTCAAAGAATGTCAACGGGGCCGGGATGGCAGCTCCACATTCAAGAACCTCTCTCCACAATTTGGTGCATTCCAGCGACAATCCTACCACTTCCCTTAGTCGTTCCATGTCAAACCGGTTTCCTGAAACGGTCTCGAGAACCGGTATCATGTCCTTGATCTGGGATACAAGGTCACTAATATGATAATCTTCCACTGCCTTAATGTTTCGATGTGTGTGAATGCCTACAAGAGGAACATTCCATTCACGAGCGTAATAAGCGAACCAGTCCTGGACATCCCTGCACTGATTGGTGTTGTAAACAAGCACATCCGCCTTTGGAACCCTTTCTATCCCATAAGCTTTTGTCAGAGGCGTCACACCTTTTACATAGGAGCCAATATCAGCAGTGAGGTATGAACAGATGTCCGGGGAATAGCCCATGGCGTTTGCTGCCGGTATCAGATCGGTGGCCATACGGGTTGCGCCGAGCATGGCCGCATGGTTTTCCGGAAAATAAACTTCAAATCCCATGGCATGAAGAAGCTCCGCAGGACCAACGGAAGTACACCAAGCAATTTTTTCGGTCCCTTCCTTTCTCGCTCTATCAAGCCCCAGGAAATGGTCCGCCATTATTTTCTTCATGGTGGATGTTGCCGCTATTGGTTTTGACTTCGTATTTGCAGATTCAGCCACATTATACCCCGTTCTCTGTCTTATCATGTGATTCACGCAAAGCCTATCCCACTCCTGACATACCAGAAGGTAGGACAAGCTACCAAATCCGAGACGGAAGAGCAGTTATTTGAAAACGTGATAACCCCATCCAACCGGATTGCTCATGCTCAGAAAGCAGTCGAACTATTTTCTGTCAAATGTTCCTATAAAACCCTTACTGGGGCGCATTTCTTAAACCATCTGAATTTTACACATTGTCCCCATCTGTTGGCTCGAACACATTTCTTGACATAATAGCATCTTGGGGCAGGATAATAGTATCGATAGGCCACTTTCGACTCAGGGCCCGAAAACGCAACTCCTGACACCCTTGTTGAACCTGATTCAGAAGCTATCGCCATCGATGCGCAAAGAACCAATGCTGCGCTCAAGGTCACCACCAGACTCAATATTCGGGGCTTCATTTGTTACCTCCTGTTCATCGTTTCTCTATAACCTATATTATGCCCTGGAAAAATAATTCTCAAGGCCTAAGCTTGGCAGACATGCGTTGAATGTCCAATTATTTATATGTGAACGTGCAGGAAACCTTGGGAGAGCTTGCCTAAAATCGATCTTTAAGTTAAATAAGGGCATATGAAACTTTTTTCACTGAGGGATTGGAAAACTTGCCGCATGATTACTGTCAAGCCTTTGGAGAGAAAATGAAGGCAATTTCAAGAGGGATCGTCTACGTTGGAAAATACGGACTTTATGTGATTTTCCTGACTGGCGCCGTATTGGCGCTATTGTTCGGACTGGAAAAATTTTCGGAGTACGCCCTCAGTAAATCTTATCTGGGAGCTGTTTATCACCACGATTTCGAAATGGTTCGTAGAGACGCTGTCCACCCTGTTTCCCATTTTGACTACGATTTTACTCCAGGCGCTTGTGTGGAATTTAACGTGCTCAAGGGCAATCAGTATGAATACGCTAATAACGCCGGGTTTAGAGAACCTCGCGACATAAGCGCTGAAAAACCTGCGGACGAATACAGAATTTTTCTCACAGGCGGTTCAACAGCGTTCGGATTGGGCGCAATCGGCGAGGCTGCGGCATTAACCAATCATTACAGTATAGAATATAGGGAAACAATTTCTCATGTCATGGAGATGTTGCTTAACTCGACGGCTCCAATTGAAGGAAAGAAGATTAAGGTTTACAACACCGCGGTTTGGGGGCATGCATACCAACACCTTCTCATCAGGTACCCGGTCAAGCTACGCCGATTCAAACCGGACCTGATCGTTTCGCTTGACGGCGCTAATGAGTTGCCTCTCGTCAGCAAACTCATTCCGGAATGGAATTACTTCCAGGAAGGCCAATACAATAATATTGTCAGAGACATTTATTCATACAGCGGTTCCGGGCTAGCGTCATACCTGACGTTATGGCTCAAGAACAACACCTTTTTGATGACCTACCTTTGGGCTGGACAGGACATTTTTCAGGAATTAAATGTCAGGGCGCCTGTTCATCGAGCGGTTATTGATGGTGATGAAAACAAAAACCAAACTGGAGGCTCGTCGCTGGAAGACATGTCGCGAATGCTTGACCGGAACATTGATACTGTGGTCCGGGTTGTTGAAGACTACAGCGCAGCTATCCAGAACGACGCGATTCCCCATATAATAGCCCTACAGCCATGGCTTTATCTGAGCAAAAAACCATTGAGCGCCCAAGAGAAGGCAATTAATGATTTGCCGGGGTTCAAACAGTATTACGGAGTTCCTTCCGACAAATCCTACAAGCTGCTAGTGGATAAAATAGTTGCGAGCGCCCAGCGAAAGAATTATTTTGTCGCTGATTTCTCTGATTATTTTGACGATGTTTCCGAATGGGTTTTTCTGGATTGGTGCCATTTGACAAGTGGGGCAAACTTTTTGTTAGCCAAGGAACTTACGAACCTTGTAAAGGAGCACGTATTTCAGAGACAGTTGTCGAGCTCAGATTCGACTCATGACAAGAATTCATTTTTCTGGGATTTGGCGGCAGCTTCAAAAGTTGTTTATCCTACGTCCGATTCCGAGAAAACGAGTTTAACGCAAAATGCTCTGAAAGGTTATCCGGGTGAGTCATATTTTGAATTTGTTCCAAGAGGCGCTGATGACAGGTCAGAAATAATTCTGGACATGCAAAATACTTTTCCGGTTAGCAGAATGAGGATAGTCTGGGCAGACGAGCAATCGACTCCA
>CAITZA010000489.1 GCA_903896745.1 uncultured Desulfomonile sp.
GACAGTTAACAGGCGAGCGCGAATCAGCACGAATTGGAGCAGTGTGCCATGACGCATTCCCTACTGCTCCACTAGCTGGTTCGTTGGCCCTTCCGGAAGTTCAAATTCGCTTTCCAGTTTTGCACTCCGAATTCATCTGTTACGGATTGCTGGCCTCCCCAACATCGAACCATTCCGCTAATACAGACGCATATACCGGATCAAGGCCCCTTGTCGAATAGAGAAACACCGTTCCCATGGATGTCGTCGTCTGTAAGATGTCCTCATAATTTTTGTCCTTATTCATTTCTTCCAGACAATCCATGATCTGGCGCCAGGTGAGATCAAAAGGGGCTTCCATAAACATGTCCAAAGGAACGGGACGCGGATATATTTGTGACTGTTCTCTTATTATTTCGGCCAGTAAACCATATTCGCCTCTCCTTGCCAACATCCGGGCATATTGTTCATTGACATGTGTCGCGGAGTAATACCAATGTTTTCCATCAGCGCCATCTATTTCCCTGATGTCATCATTCTCCGACAATATTGTTTTGAGAATGGCATTATAATCAGCGATTCCCTCTTTAAGCCCCGGACTCGATGAATCGTTCACAGTCATTTCCTTTATAAGCTCATCATGATCTGCGAGCCTGCCGGAATTGCTGATCCTGCGAATGATGCCAGCTATCCTGTTTCGGACGACAACATCCTGCTCCAAAGTTCCCCCTATGGCAAAAGGCCTCTATTTTTCAGCTCTTCAGAAACGTGGGTCAAACCATGCCTACGGTAAGAAACTTCAGTAGGGGATCCGCTTTTTTCATCCCAGCCCATCTCCCTATAATACATGTCCATTGCCAGTCGAATGTCTTCAGGATCCATGCGATTAGTTCCAGGAGTAAAGGGAGGCCGTCCATCAGGATCGGCAAAAACCCAGTCAGGTATGGTGTCATGTTGAGTTCGCATGTCTTTGGTCCCCATGTCCCGAATCGTTATGGCCCTATGTAGCAGAAATATGCGCTCCGCCACATCGTCGAGTTCCTCCCTGGACTTCCGGTCTCCAGTGGCAAGACTGTAAAGCAATGATTCCATTGAATCATCCCCCCGATAATCTCGCTCCTTCAAAGGCGAGGCCACCCAGGGCCCCATCCAGTTGCACAGAGACAGGCAATCATGCAGTTCTTTGCGTAAAAGAGACCACTTGGCCATTTTTGCCTTGTAAGGGTTCATGGGTGTATACGCTGAAATGGCGTCTAGCGCTTCAGGCGCTCCCCAGATTTCTGCAGCCAGTTGTTTCTGAACCTTTATTGGCAGGCCGTTACGGGTAAAGTTGGAATGAGAATGGCATTGAGCGTCACGATTATATTGAGTATTGATGATTACTCCGCACTGTCCCGCGTCTTCATTCGAATGATGTTTTGGGTGCCCCATTTTCCAGTAGGCCAGTTTCTGGTCCTGGCCCCAGTCTTTCTCGGGAATTCCCCATTTGTCGAGGAGATAGCCTGTTCCCAATCCAAGATTTGTTGCCAGCTCACCCTTTTTCTCCGAAATACGTGGCAGGATTTCAAAGAGAAAATTTGGATCTCCTTTTTCGAATTGATCCCATGAATAACTCCTGAATTCGTCAGCGCCAATCTTGTTTTTTATAACTCCGCTGTAATAAAGATGTTTGAAGTCACGTTGCATTTGGCCATAATTTTCCCAAATGCCAAGATCGTCCGCAAGATGCATCCCCACCATGCACGCTTCAATTGCGGTCTCGCCTTTCGGGCCATCAGGAAAAGTTCGGAAGAATTCCCTGCCGAGAACCAAACCGGCGCAAGTGTTCTGGCCAATGGCCGGAATACCATACCGGGACGCCACCGAAGGAACTTTCAGCATGGTATGACAACGAATCGGGCAACTCGAGCATCCGTTACCCCTCACAGTGTATCGCCATGCTTTCTCTCCGAGAAAAAATGCGGCCATATTACTTCGATATGCGATTCTGTTCAGGTTTTGCGGAGGACAGGCGTCTGTGTCGATATTTGGTTCAGCCGAACCCCATTTACGACCTTTGGAAGCCAGCCATCGTGTTGGACCATAATATTCCGCCCATGGCTGCGGACTATTGGGAACCACATGCTGGTTATTAGCCCCAAGTAGAGAAAGGTGCAAGTTGACGGCCTTTTCCCACTCCTCCCTGTTAGCGGCAATCCTTACGCTACCGGTCCCGTAAACGCCGATGGCTTTTAAGTTCTTGGAACCCATGACTGCGCCTACGCCACCGGCTGAGTGAGAATATGAGTTTATTACTACGGACATGGGGACGAGATTCTCTCCCGCCTGACCAATCGCCGCCACCGAGGCGCCAGGCCCCATTTGTCGGCTTATGTCGATTGTGGCGCGACGTATGCCCTGACCCCACAACCGGGCGGCATCCATGATTTCCGCCTTGCCATCAAAGATCTTCAGCCACACAGGTCTATCAGCTATCCCATGAATTATAACGCCGTCAAAACCCGCATATTTAAGTTCAGCCGCAAAGTGCCCACCCATGTGGCCGGCGCCGACCAGCGGTTTAGGCCAACATGTGGGCCACAGGGTAGTCACCGCAGTTCGTCCATTACATGGGGCGCCGGTTCCAGCCAAAGGGCCTACCCCAAACACTATCCTGTTCTCAGGTTCAAAAGGTTTTGTTCCTGACGGAACTTCATCCCAGATGACTTTGTATCCAATTCCTGTCCCACCCAGAAAATTCCTGAATTTTTCCAAAGTGTCCTCGGTGGTGATTTTCCTGCTGGATAAATCTACTCGAAGAACCTTTCCTGCCCAACCTCCGGTTTTTGCCATTCCCATGGTCTCCTGTAGATTACTTCTTGTGGCAGTCGTTGCAGGCTTTTGCCTTGTCAGGGGCCACAATGGCCACCGTTGCGACTCTGGGCTGTTCCCGTTTCGTGAGGTCGCTCCATGGCACATAGCTCAGGGCCTCCGAAGGACATGCCGCTACACATTTCGGTTTACCATCGCAAAGGAAACACTTTGTAGCTTTATTCGTTTCCGGGTCGAATGACATCATGTCCCACGGGCATGCCCTGAGACACATCTTGCAGCCCACACACTTCTCTGGATCAACCGCTCGGGCGTTTACAGGCCCGATCACAATAATCGCATCGTTAGGACATGCGTTGGCGCACGGGACAGGATGTGGGCATTGCTTGCAAAGGTCCTGTATCACCAATCCGTTTCCCCAGTTACCGTTGCCACGTTGACCATCATGCAGACCGTTAGGGCCAAAGTTCAGGTTCCGGCTAATCTTGATCCGCGACAATGCCGGCGACGCCTTACCGGCGTTATATTCACTACATGCAGTCTCGCATCGTCTACAGCCGACACATTTGGTAGGATCACCTACTAAAAGCCCCTGCGCCTGATCCATGATGATCAACTGCGTACCGCCTGCGCCCTGGCTGTCGAGCGCGAAGGCTGATATCACCATTACGCCGCTTGCTATAAGAAATCCGCGCCGAGAAAAGATTACGCTCGCACGCGATAAACTTGCAGTCTCGTCAAGAATCTCGCTATCATCATTGTTATGATTCATCTGTGAGCTCCTCAGGACTGTAGAAGTGTCTTTAAATTTTTTGTGGCATGAATTATTATACTTACATTACTGTCTCCTACACGCTAAGATATTGATTGTCCAATAATTTTACTGTAATTCCGTTTCCATGCGGCAAGCTGATTCCTGCAGCGCCTCATAACGCAAGGGTGTTCCAGACCTTTGCGGAAACGTTCACAGAATGTTTTAAGAAGAGTTTATTGCCGGATGCGCCGCTCAGTGGCGCCAAACGCCTTTGAGGCCATGAGACGTGTGAAGCGCCCTTTAATTGAGAGCTATCACAAATGGAGGATGCCATGGCTGAAATAAAATGTCCCAAATGCGGGGCCGTGGTTTCGGAATTTGCCGTGAAATGCAACCATTGCCGCGCGCCATTCCCTAGGAACCTTCCGCATAATAGAAGGCCACAAGCTCTTATTCCTCTCTTGCTGGTAGTTGTGTCGATTGCCACGCTCATTGGCATACTTCTAAATTACTCCGCGGTTTTTAATGAATCCGCTCCATCCCTAAATCCTGTCACCACAAGAGCGCCTGAACCGTCGCCAGTGACGGTCGCTCCCGCAGAGCCTGATTCCAGGCCCTTAGCTACCCCTGTCGAGTCTGATCCAAAACCAATCGCAGCGCCAGCCGCAAGCCCTGAACCGCCAGCCCAGAAAATAACCTCTGATCTACCTGTAAACCGGGAGCTTTGCAACGCTATAAAAGATAATGACACCGCAATGGTCCGTGAGCTTCTGGAAAAGGGCTCCAAGCCGAACGCAACGGATGAACACGGTTTGTGGACGCCACTGATGTTAGCCATCGAATTAAACAATAAGGAGATGGTCAATCTCCTCATTAATCATGGCGCCAACCCGAATCTGTCAGCGCCGAATTCCCAGAGCATACCGCTGATGTACGCCAGCAACGTGACAATGGTTCAGCTACTGGTAAGAAGAGGCGCCAATATACATTTGCAGAACAGACTGTCCGGGCTTTCTGCGCTCACCGCCGCTATTAACAACCGGTCAACGGAACTGCTGGAGTATTACCTAAATGAGGGTGTAAACATAAATATTCGTGACAGAAAAGGTATGACACCCTTGATGATCGCTTCGAAGTTGTGCAGACCCGGCATGGTAGAGTTGCTTGTCAAGCGTGGCGCATCAATAAACGAGAGGGACAAACAAGGGCAAACGGCCCTTGCCCATGCTACGGACAAGGATTCCAACCGCCCTCGGGACAAGGATTGCTCGGAAGTCTACACATTTCTTAGAGATCATGACGCAACTTTATGACCTGATGGAAGCCACCGTTTCCAGATCGCCGGGCGCTCCCCTATCCGAGAGATATTGCGCCAGCCTCATCCTGACATCCAGCGGCTTGTACTGCCACAGGTCTGTTTTCCCCGTCACTGTGACAGGCTGGATCTCTACAACAACGCAGGCCGCCAGGCCAGGCGTTTTCAAGGTTACATAACCATCATATGCGCGCCTTTCATGCTTGCCAACGAGCGCATTGAGACACTCAGCCTTCAGATAATCGTCCTGAACAAGACTCGCATACCCGCGAATTATGACGCAATGATAAAACTGGTGCAGCCGGCATGCGCCGCCATCCGGATCAAAACCCGAATCCAGGCAGGCGAGCGGAATATCCACCTCAAAGCAGACGTTTGGGCTTCTCGTCAAGTTTTCAAGTTTTTCTCCTGCCGGAGCTGAATGAAAATAAATGTTCCTTTTAAAGTACACAAAATTGACTGGAGTAATGTACGGGTAGCCGTCAACCCCTAGTGTCGCCATACGTCCAATCGTTGCGACATCCAGTATTCTCTCTATTTGATTGAAATCGTTAATTTCACATTGTTTTCGTCTCATGGGTTTCAGCTTCCTAAGCAAAGATAAAAGGAGAAAGAGTTTTTTCAATCTTAATGGAGATAATGTCACTGTGGAAGGCTTCTCTCCCTATTTCGAAATATTTAAAGAATACAGCATTGTTGGCGTGTCCCATTGTATCCAGGTCTCTAAATCTGACCGGAATTTGCATTCTGTAAACGTTACCCATTATGTCCTGTCACAAGGAATGTTGCCTAAACTTTGTGTGGCCTGACCAGTCAAACCAAGCATACATTCCTATTTTCGACTTGCTATTGGCTCACCGCAATTATCACACCTGCTGGCGTCAAGCATGACCGTATGTTCACAGTGAGGGCATTTCTTTTTCTGAAGAATGAGTTCGGCCAAAGACAGTAGCCTGGATCTATGACCTGATCCGCTCGATTTGATAGCTCTCTCCAGAACAGCCCAGATTACCAAAAGAACGATCAGTATCGGCGCCCAACCCCATAGCGTGGACATCATGTCAGACATCTCATCCTCCAGGTATATTCTAACGGAGATACCCGGCAATCTCAACATTCCATCTGACCGCAACATCGGATTGTCGTGCGCCCGGACGAGCTAGCATCATAGAGGGTATTATTCAGACATGTTGGAAATTTAGCATCCGAGCGATCTGTTCAAGTTCTTCAGGTCCAACTTCGCACTCCCGGAGCAATGGAATCAGTTCCTCTATGGCGTAGAACCTCCTGTAATCCTGATCTGACAGAAGCTCCTTGGGCCCGAAGCTGTCCAGCATCTCCTCGGCGTGACGCAGGACATTCTCAAGTGTCAGATTTACCGCTCCCCTGTCAAAACATTGAGGTTCCATTTAAATTTCCTCCAGTTGAACGGGTCAATTCCTTTTGCAACCCATGTCAGTAAAATGACAATCATACCCCAGGCTGAGGCTTTTTAATAAGGGGAAAATGAGAATGAATTCATCCAGCTATTGATAAGCGCCTCTGTTTTGGGATCATGCATATGGCGCTGAGAACCTTTGAGACCTAAAGTAGAATGGGTTTGAATGCCTTGTAAATAAAGGCGAATATGCGTCGGACACTTTCAAAAAGGTCTGCAATTTCAAAGCTGATGATGAAAAACGACCAGTAAAACAGACCAGGGTTTTTTGTTTCCCAAGTCAGGATTGATCGAGAAATTCGACCCACGACACCCATCAGGTTTCCCAGACAGGCAAATCCTATCCCAATGACTGCGCCGGCCATGATGTCGGTAGGATAATGCCATCCAAGATAAATTCTCGGGAAACAAATTACTATCAAAGTCCACGCCATTGCAAATACACCGGCGGTTCTCGAAACAAACAATAATCCTGCCGATAACGTGAAAAACAGGGCAGCGTGGTCACTGGGAAACGAACTCCAGTCTATGAGTCTTAACTCAGATCCGGATGGAAACACGAAACCCAGATCCGAGTGAACGGGTCGAAAACGGAAAGGTAGCGTTATAGCCAGAACACGGGCGACCGACATTGCAGGGATTGCGCTTAATGTAGTCGATATAAGACGCTCCCTGTTTTTGGACTGATTTGGATCATCCCTGAACCATATCCACCAGAAAATTGATACTATTGTAACACCCTTCAACAAATCGTTGGACGACAGGCCTAACACAAACCTGTCAAAAAGGATGGAATGTCCGGAAAAACTGGTAAGACCAGACAATATGGCGTGGTCAACTGAGGGGATGTTCATGTTTCCCTCTTCTCATTGTATTTCCTGGCAGCATGACATACCTCTCCATACTGTCCAGAGATGTTGGCCCCTTTTAGTAGCATTTCCTGCCTGAATAGGCACATTGGGAATTGGTCCCCCGGCAAAGGATGCAATACAGGGCTTTTTACGACAACCGCTAATTAAAATTATATTTCCCTAATTTAGGATGATCGATAACATGGTTTAAGCTAAATTTTCAAGAAAATTTTCCCCAGGATTGTGACTAGCCCTTGAACTTCCTTGCTGATCAATGTTTCCAAACTGACAGGCTAACCGATAATCAAAAAGCCCTAGACATTCTATTACCTTATAAGGCGCGCCCTAAAGAAATGAAAACAGCCCACAATCCGGGTAAACTGCCCGGGAATCCATAATCTAAAGCCTAAACGGCCTCGTCGCCTTTGCTTGGCTTGTTAGCAATCAAAAGCCGAACAGTTTTTTTGCAAAACCCACCTCTTACTTGACTTAAGTCAATGTCATCCGGTTCCCTTGATTGTATGATCGAATTCGGACGAATTGTTCCAGACCATTTAACCTCGAACCTGACTCGCCTGAAAGGAATTCGCATGGATGGTCAGACAAACGCAGGGCGTCAACATCCCAAAATATCTGAGGAAGATATTCTTTTCCTGATGCGGACACCCCTCCTGAGGGTAACCGCGGAGCGTTTGCAGAAAAGCCTGCTGAGTGCGCTGGAACGTGTCACATACACGGCAGGGCACAGGATCATACGTCAGGGAGCGCAGGGGGACCGTCTCTTCATACTTCAACATGGATCATGTGAGGTAAATCTCGAAAAGAATCTGGAATCCCATGTTATCGCGCGCCTCAAACCAGGGGACATATTCGGTGAACTTGCCATTATCACTGGTGATTGCAGAAGCGCCAATGTAGACACTGTCACGGATGTTGTCGCATGGGCGCTGGATAAGGAGTCATTCGAACGATTTGCCGAATCCTGTGCGGAACTGATTGAATTTTTGACCGACCTGGCCACAGAGAGGCTATGTAGCCAAAAAATTACCGCTGAGAAGAATATCGGACGATATCGAATTACTGATGTAATTGCTGAAGGCGGTTGGAGCATGGTCTACAAGGGATATCATTCTGTTTTGAATTTACCGGTAGCCGTCAAAATGCTCAAGCACAGCATGGCCCTGGACTCGGATTTTTTTCAAACATTCCAGAAAGAGGCAAAAACGATCGCATCCCTTAGCCATGACAACATAGTCAGGGTTTATGACATTGAACAGAATTTCAGGACCGTTTTTATCGTCATGGAATACCTCAGCGGTGTGACATTGCGGGAAGTCATAGATTCCGGATTCAGATTGCCTCTCCCAAGGATAGTCAGGCTGTTGGCCCAGATAAGTAGCGGACTTGGATACGCTCATCTTCATGGAGTCGTCCATCAGGACGTTAAGCCGGGAAACATATTCATACAGGAAGGCGACAAGGCAAAAATCGTAGATTTTGGGCTTGCAACTCCAATAGGAGGCTGTTCAGACGACCTACCGGGCACTCCACATTATATGGCCCCAGAGCAAATCGAAGGAGACCCCGTAGACGCAAGAACTGATATTTACTCCCTTGGAATCACCGCATATGAAATGGCTACCGGCGTTCGTCCCTACCCTGACGATATCTGCCAGGTTCTGGAATATCACATGACCAGATCCACGCCAGATCCACGTGATTTGAATCCTGAACTACCGGAGCGGTTCGTTGGGTTCATAAAAAAATCCACGGAAAAAAAGCCTGATTCGAGATTCCAGAACATCTCCGAAGTCCTTGACGAACTGGACTTGATACTCAGAGACTTCAAGGCGCTTGCAAATCCTGAATTGGCGCCAGGCAGAAAAAGCAAAAGCTTATATATGTCTTACAATGGGGATAACGAGTCGGTGGTTGAACTTGTTCTAAACGAATTTTACGAGAAGTTAAAAAAAACAGGTGCGGAAGTTCAGTTGTTCTCTCTTGAAAACACTTAAAAAAATTAACAACTTTCTGAAAACAGGATGGAGATTGATCCCGAAGTCTGATGCGACAAATCGGGTTTTTTCCGTTATGTAAGGTTTTGTTGCAACTTATTTTTCTGGCAGACGATGTTTGCTACGTCAGGACAGCATATTTTGGGATCGGCGTTCAAAACAGATACCGGCCTGAAAAGAACAATTAATCAGGACGCAGTGCTTATCGATACCGATATGGGACTCTTTGCCATCGCCGATGGCATGGGAGGACATAACGCCGGCGAGATTGCCAGCCAGATTGCGGTCACCACACTGACCAAATCATTAAGAGTACGGAACAGGAAAAACATGGACCTTGCAGAACTGATGGAGCATGGCTTCCGGGATGCCCATGAGGCCATATTAAGCGCATCCATGGGAAACCCCTGCTACGACAACATGGGAACAACCCTTGTGGCCGCCATGCGAGACGGAGCTTCGTCATTCATTATAGGGAATGTCGGAGACAGCCGGGCTTATCGGATTTCCAGCCAGGGGATTGAACTTTTGACCGAAGATCATACCTTTATGGTAGAGTGGATCAGACAGGGACTGGTTTCCATTCACGAAGCCCGTCACCATCCCGCCAGGCATGGCCTTTATATGGCTCTGGGCATCGATGACGAATTTGAGCCTCGAATAACGCGGGTCGAATTGGACAAAACAGATATTCTGCTTCTCTGTTCCGATGGGCTCACAGACATGGTTGACGAAAATAGCATCCTGAACATTGTCAGGAATGTTCCGTCTCTCGAAGCGGCATGTAACAGGCTGATAGCTGAAGCAAACGCAAACGGCGGCCATGATAACTGTTCAGCGGTGCTGATTCACGCTGGGGCTTCCGTAATATAGCCATATTCGCCGTTGCTATATTGATATGTTCAATACTTTACAAGCTCAGTCATCTGTATGAGGGATCGCGTGTTCCTGCAAGCGTCACATCTTGACCCTGCATGACTCCGGTTAGCGCAAATGCCCCTACCCTGCTTCCCCGACCAGAATAAAAGCGCTCCAGAAAAATGGATGCTTGTATCCATCATTCCGGATATCATCTCTGGCTGCTTTCAAAGACTCAAGCTTGGTCTTGCCCTGGTTGCGGTATTTGAAGAAATTTTCAGCCAGAGTGGTAGCCGATTTTTCCTCAACCTCCCATAATGACATCAGCACGGATTTTGCTCCGGCATATTGAAACGCTCGGCCCATGCTCATGACACCCTCGCCGGAAACATCCTTTCCAAGGCCGGTCTGACACGCTGTGAGAGCCACTATGTCAGCATTCATCCTGAGAGAGAGGATGTCGGACATTTTGAGAAAACCATCAACACCGGGCGGAACCATAGTCAGGGTGAGAAACGGTTCCATCAACCCGGGAACATCGGTAGACATAACTCCGTGGGTTGCAAAGATGACGCTACCGTATTGTTCCATGTCCGGGGCAATTCTCAGAAGGAAATCCGATTTGTTAGCATTCATACCCGTAACCGACAGACAGTTTGGCCCATGCATTCTGGCAAGGTTCTCCGCCAAAGCTCCTGTTTCGTTCAGTCGCTTAAAAATAAAGGTCCCGGGGTTGGTATCCTCAATAGCCCTCATAAGTTGAATGTTGAACTGTCTTTCAGATTCTGCCAAACTTAACGGGGCCGACTGCTGTGCTCGATCGTCCTTCATCTCAAATACGGGATCGGCAACTATCAGTAATTTGTTCTGGGGTTTTTCCCTGTTTCCGACGGTTCTCGTCAGCGTAAGCGCGGTTATTGACTGATAATAGCTGATAGGGTACTCGTCACCGAGGAATGTTACACCTTCGGGATAATCGACCCTGTTTTCTGCCCTCTTCCAAGTGGCCTTACCGCCGGTAATCAGGGCTTCGAATGGCAACAGAGCCAGGACCCCATCGGGTATGATGATTATGGGAGTCCCTTTTGGCACATCGTCAAGAACACGAAGCAACAGTTTCCTGTACAGCGATTCAGCAAGGGCTGTGTTAAATTCCTCAAAGCTTACCTTTTCAAATGGTTCACGAAACCTCCTGACGTCATTTTCCAGTTCCTTTTGGTCCCACTCCTTGAAAAATGTTTCAGAAATTCTCCTGTTTCTAATAAGTTTGACACCGACTCCTTCAGCAGATACATCAAAGATCAGCACACATTCTTCCGGTTTCAGGGCTGATTCCTTCAGGGTTACTGGTCGGGGATATTTTACGGCGGCATAGGCCGGATTGTTTTTCCATAGATTCTCAATAAAAGAATTGAATTCCGCCTGGGTTTCTTCGGCGTCCCTAGTCAGCGCTTTATACTTGTCTGATTGACTTTCCCTGTTTGTACTTGCGAGTTCCTTTTTTAAGGCAGCTAAACCATTCACAAAAGACTGTTCTTTCTTCAATGTCTCCATAGGAACAACAGAAGCGCCGGTGTTGGACATCTCGACAAGGCGGTCCGAAAAAGCCCTTGCCCTGGTTGCCTCACTGGACGCAATGCTGCCGTCAGGACGGTTAAGCTTCATGCGAACTCTCGTCAGACCTTTGGCCGGTTCGGACCTGACAAAGCCTCCAACTTTTACATCGAAGAAATTTTTTCTCTCCGACGGTAAAAGAGAGGCCCTCATGTCTTCGACAAGATTCATGGCCTTTTCGTAGTATTTCTCTGCGTTCTGATAGTCTTCCAGGCCCTCGTAAGCTCTTGCAAGACCAGTGTAGCCCGCAAACATTGCATCAGAGTTTCCTGTTTTTTCTCCTGTAGTTATGGCTGCCTCATAAAGCGATACAGCCGACGGATAGTCCAGTTTTACCAATGCGAGCCTACCCTGCAATGACTTGCTGTCGATCTGTTTGATGATATTTTCCGCTTGGGCAATGTCTCCAGTGTCAAGACACAAGTAAGCCATGACCATCTTTTGCCACTTGGTGGGAACGCCTAGCTTTTCCGCAATCGCAATCCCGTTCTTCATTGAATCAAGAGCTTCCTGGGTCTTTCCCAGTAAGCCATACAGTTGCCCAATGTTGCTAATGGCAGTTCCTTCAGTTTTCATATCGCCTATTTTGTTGCTTACCTGAAGGGCTTGCTCATAATATTCGAGGGACTTAGAGTATTGCCCCAGGTTTCTGTATGTCGATCCCAGGCTCCCAAACGCTATGCCCTGACTTTTCAGGTCTCCTATTTTTCTGCTTATTTCAAGCGATTGCTGAACATTTACAATCGCCTTGTGGTATTGGCCCAACAAACCATAAATAATTCCCATGTTTCCGAGGTTAGCGCTTTCTCCTCTTGAATTTCCCAGCTTCCTGTTAATGGCGAGAGCCTGTTCGTAACATTCAAGGGCCTTCGAATACTGGCCCGTGTCCTTGTATACTACGCCTAGGTCATTGAGCGCCGAACCCTCGCCTCTTATGTATCCTATCTTTCTTTGTATGGCTAAAGCTTGCTTATAACAATCAAGAGCCTTTCTGGTCTGGCCCATACTCAAATATGCCCAACCTCTCAGGGCGAGGCCGCTTGCCTCCCCTCTTTCATCGCCTATCTTCCTGCTTATCTGAAGTGACTGTTCAGAATAATCAAGAGCTTTGGAATACTGGCTTAAGTCAGAGTATATCATGGCAATGTTGCCAAGGTTGTCTCTTTCCCCCCTAGTGTTGCCCTGAGCCCGGCTCATGGCTAAAGATTGCTCAAAATATTCAAGAGCTTTTCGGAATTGGCTCATGTTCCTGTATGCCGAGCCAAAGTCATTAAGTATTGACCTTTCCATTCTGGTATTTCCGGTCTTCCTCGCAATGACCAATGCCTTTTCATAGTAATTTAATGCCTCGTTGTACTGATTCATGTTAAGGTAATTCCACCCAATCCTGCTCAGGCTGGCGCCCTCTCCACCCACATCACCTGTTTTCTTTTGGATCGCCAGGGCCTTCTCACTATATTCGAGAGCCTTGGCATATTGACCCAGAATAACGTATATGTCACCAATACTTCCCAAACTGTAGCTTTCGGACTTGGTATTGCCGGACTTACTGCTTATAGCCAGAGACTTTTCATAACATTCCAGAGCCTTGGCATATTGACCCAGGTTCTTTTGCGAAGTCCCCATATTGTTTAGCGCCGACGCCTGGACATTGGTATCCAGCGCATCAGCGCTTGCGGACAAGGCCTGCTCAAAATATTCCAGAGCCTTTTGATTATTTTCAAGGCGCAACTGAATTAACCCCAGGGAATTCAGACAATATCCTGTTATCTTCCCCGGCTTGCCGCCTTGAGAAAGTTTCAGCGCTTCTTCAAATTTGCTTGCAGCCCTCTGATAGTCATCCGTGGAGGAGGCCCGATCAAATATTGCCTTGCCCTCTTTAGCCAGACTTGTGGCCTGGCTGACCGTCTCGGCATATAGATGCCCCACCCAGAAGAATGCCAGCGTTCCAAGTAACCCGAAAAATATCCTTGCTTTCATGAATGTTTCCCCACTCATGCCATCAACAGGCTCCAGATGATCAAAAAGTTATGATATCTTACGCTATTCCTGTCTTCCATGGTATCAGAAAATATAATCTTTTTATGATTATGGGCCCTGAAGCGTGAACCTTGACAGGGGCTCTGTCTCCGTAGAACGATTCCTCTAATGAATGGGCACAGGTTCAGGAACTTATCTCCATTCACCGCTGTCTTTGGGACTCAGATGGGGTCTGCTGATTCAAAACCTTTCTACTCTATCATCTCTTTGCCTGTTTCCCCCACAAGAACGAAACCACTCCAGAAATAAGGATGAAGATAGCCCTCATTGCGAATATCGCTTCTCGCGTGCCTCAGGGCATCAAGTTTGTTTTTGCCATCCTTGTGATGCCTGAAAAAACTTTCGGTCAGTTTTGTGGCCGATGACTCCTCAACTTCCCAGAGGGTCATGACCACCGATTGGGCGCCGGCGTACTGAAAAGCTCGCCCCATGCTCATAACACCCTCCCCGGATACATCCTTGCCCAGGGCTGTCTGACACGCTGTCAGGGCAACCACATTGGCATTCATTTTTAGCGAAAGGATATCCGACATCCTGAGAAAGCCATCCGTTCCTGGCGGAACCATGGTCAGAGCCAGAAAAGGCTCCATAAGACCCGGAATTTGTGTACTCATTGCGCCGTGCGTCGCAAAAACAAGACTACCGAAGGTTCCCATCTCCGGAGCGATCGTGCTCATGAAATCCGCTTTGTTTGCCTCCAAACCTCTCAGGAGAAGACAGTCCTTTCCAAAAATTGTCTTGAGATTATCAGCTAAAACAGAAGTTTCCTGAAGTCTGGACAAACTCAGTCTTCCATGCCCGGCGTCTTCCACCGCCTTCATGACTTCGATCGAGTTTACCCTGTTCCCGGCGGCAATTTTGGAGGTTGCTGTTGCTTGAGCTCTCGGATCGGTCATCTGGAAAACCGGGTCCGCTATTACGGCAATTCTGTTTTCTGAGGCAGTTCCCTGACCGAGCGTTCTTGCCAGAGTCAAGGCCGTCAGCGACTGATAATATGTTAGTGGATGCTCATCAGCGAGAAAAGTCAGTCCGTCGGGATACGGAAAACCGAGACCTCCTTTTTGCCAGGTTGCCTTACCTCCGGTAACCAGAGCGTCAAAAGGCAGAATAGCCAATGGGCCGTCAGGGATTATGATTACAGGGGCATTTCTAGGAACGTATTTCAGGATTTCCCGGAGAAGCCTGTCGTAAAACAGGCGACCCAAATCAATGTCGAAGTCTACCAGACTCAAGGATTCAAGGGGAGATCTGAACTTCATCACGGATGCTTCAAGACCCGACCGTTTCCAGTCCACAAAAATCGACTTCAAAAGATTCTTTCCGTGAATCAGCCTGACTGCCACCCCTTCACTGGACACATCAAAAAGTATGGAGTATTCGTTCGGTAGAATGGCTGATTCCTGAAGTGTTACCGGTTTTGGATATTTTGCCATTCCATAGGCCGGGTAATTCTTCCTTAATTCATCTACCAACTGATCTAGTTCAGATTTCAGGATTTCAACATTTCTGGAGAGTCTCTCAAACTTCTCTGGCTGTTTTTCTGGATCGGTTTTCCAGAAGTCCTGCTTGGTGGCCGCCAAGGAATTGAGCAGTCTGTGCTCTTCGTTGAACAGTTGTTCAGGAATCTTTGCTGCGCCAGACGGCTGGGATTGGGAGAGGCGCTCCGCAAAGGCGCGGGCCTTGGTCAATTCGCCCGGAACGATACTCTCTTCCTGTTTATCAAGTTTCATCAGAACACGAACCAGACCTTTTGCCGGATCTGAACGCTGAAATCCTTCAATCCTGACATGAAAGAAATTCACCCGCTCTGTCACTGAAAGTCCGGACCTTGCATCTTCGGTCACAGCAATGGCCTTTTGATAAAATTCCGCCGATTCTGCGTATCTTCCAAGTCCCTCGTGGCTCCGGGCGGCTCCGGTGTAACTAACAAAAAGGTGATCTACAGACCTCGTTTTTTCAGCCTCGTTAACAGCCTTCCCATAGGATTCCAGGGCTGACCGATAATCAGATTCCATCAGAGCCAGGCGCCCCTTAAGAGAATTGCTTGTGGACTTGTCGATGAGGTTTCTGGCAAGGACAATCTGTCCGAAATCGAGGTACAGATTTGCCAAATCATTTTCCGCCGCAGAAGATGGAATTCCAAGAGTTTTGAAGATTTCAACCGCCTTCTTCAGCGAATCAAGCGCCTTTTCGTTCCTGTCCGTGAGCGCATAGAGTTTTCCAAGTTGTTTGAGCGAAAAACCCTGAGCCCCGATGTCTCCCATACGCTCCTTGAGTTCCAGAGACTGTCTCGCGAATTCAAGAGCCTTGGAATATTGACCAGTAGACGTGTATAAATCCGAGATGTTAGCCAGAATGTAGCTTTGTCCCTTGAGGTCTCCAATCTTGTTCTTTATTTCCAGCGACTCAAAGTGACAATCGAGTGACTTGCTGTACTGACCCAGCATCGAATAAATGTTCGCAATATTACCCAGAGAATTGGCTTCCCCGTCCTTGTCGAGAATATCTCGCTGCAATTTCAAGGCTTGTTCATAATTGACCAGGGATTCCTGATACTTTCCTAGCTGCTTACAGATGATGCCTATATTGTTCAAAACCATTGCCTGCGTTTTCATATCACCAATTCTGGTCGAATTGTCCAGCGCCTGCCTACTGCCCTCAAGCGCTTTTTCGTATTGACCGGTTTCGCTGTAAGCCAATGTCATATTGTTCAGGATTCGCCCTATTCCCGCAACATCTCTATGTTTCTTTTTAATTTGAAGCGCCTGTTCATAATAATCCAGAGCCTTTGAGTATTGACTTAAACCCATTTTGATGTTGGCCAGGTTTCCGAGTGACCCTGCTATTCCCTCCTCATCTTTGATCCTGCGACTTATCCCCAGAGACCTCTCACAATACTCAAGCGCCTTCGAGTATTGCCCCAGAGCCCGATATGAATCCCCTATGCTGTTTAGGGTATCCGCTTCATTTTTCACATCCCCAGTAGTCTTCTTTATCGGCAATGATCGATTGAAATATTCTATGGCCCGGTTATAGTCCCCCATGCTCTTGTATATTCCGCCTATATTGTTGAGAGCATAACCCTGAATTTTTATGTCATTGCCTTGAGGCTTCATCATTGCTGCCTGTTCAAGGTATTCCAGAGCCTCTGGATACTGCGAAAGGCTTTTGTATACGATTCCGATCTGGTTCAACGCATAGATTTTCTTGCCTGATTGTGTTTTTTCAAATATCGTTAGAGCCTGTTGTAATTTTTCCAGAGCCTTGTCCATATCTGCCCGTGTTTGCGCCTTGCTATAAATCCTGAATCCCTCACTGTATAGCTCTATGCCACGCTGCTCTGTCTCCGCATTGGCTTCAAAGACTCCAACGAATGTGGCTAGCAAGACAATTTTTAGGATGACGCCTGCTTGTCGCATAGGTTCCTCCGGAAATGAGAAAAGTATCGACGCCTACATCATTGTGAACATGATTGGCGTCTCATTTAGTTGAACCTGACTAGAAATTGCTAAAAAAAGGCTTCTGTGTGAAGTGTACCTCTCTGTCAAGACAAAAAATCTATCGGCAGACTTTCTAATGGATTTCGCAAATTTGTTATGCCTCTTAATATAGGGCTTCCGGGCATTCAGATCGGGATACCGCAATCCAGTAACGAAACCGTAGTTTCTTTTTTTTCGGTATACACAGAAGATCTGAGACAGCCATTTTCCCTTGCTGCGTCGGTATTGAGTCTGTAAGGCTTCGTTCCCATACGCATCACAGCTTCACATGCCCCCCTGCCGGGGTACTCTATCGCATGCCGTGAGCGCCACCGAGTCTGCATTCATAATAAGTGCCAGTATACCAGACATTTTGAAGAAACTGTCAGTTCCGGCAAGGAATATTTTAAAAACCGGAAACGGTTCCATCAATCACGGAATCTTAGGAAGCATCAATCCATAGGTGGCGAAAACGGCATTACTGTAAGTGTCAATCTGATGCGCCAGGAGATTTCAGGGCGTTGTCGGGAAATTCCTTTCACACATTGCGTAATGCTGGTGAGTTTCTGGCTATTGTTTGCCCAATTGGTCGCTCTTTTTGAGAATGCCGTCAGCAAATTGAGGATAATGAAGTCTGAGGCAATCAGGACAGATACCGTGACTGAAATCAGCGTCGGTTCTATCTCTGACATAGACTTCCATCTGGACCCAGTTGTCATTTTCGTCCCTGATTTTCTTGCAGCTCGAACATATAGGCAGAAGTCCTTTCAACGTTTTTACTTCTGATAGAACCTTTTCCAGTTCGTGAATTGTCGATGCAAGCGCTTTATTTGCAACATCCAGGTCTATTTCAAAACGCTCTGTATTTAGCATGATAAAAGAAAAGCAAATAACTAGCTCCACCACTATGAAAATGATGAAAAAAAACAATTCGCTATTGGTCAGGATCATGAATTCAAAGTCATAAACTGAGAGATTCCAGATCGCCCTGACGATTACAATAGCGGTTGCCAGTAACATCTCCATACCGATGATCATGAGGAACGCCAATTTCATCCTGAAGTATTTAGTCAGAACTATCCAGGCTGTGATGGCGTGAGGAACCGCAAATGCCACCGAAATCCAGAATGATCGCCATGCCCATGAATTAAAATAATAAATAGTGGAAACAGCATGGATAGCGACAAGAAGGGGCAATACATAAATCCACCGCGGCAGTTTGGAAAGTCCTATGAAACGCCTGATGCCATCCAGATAAAGCAGTCCGGTCAAGGGCCAAAAGACATTGGTCAAAAATATTGAGATTTCGACAGGAATTACACCTCTGATTACGACAGCCAGGTAAGTGAGGGCTGTGCCCACAACGCCCGCCGTCCACAGGCTGTAACCGGGAAAAGTCTTGTGTCCAAAGTAATAAACCGCCATCGTGATGGCCATGAACACGTTCAGGATGATCGATGTGATTATTAATACCTGCATTAATCGACCTCCTCTGTCAGCTTGAAGGAAACGGCCGGCAACTTTGCAGGAATGAGGCGCAATGGTTCAGCAATAAAAGGACAAGCGCCCGTTTTTGTTACAAGGTCGATATGGTCATCGCTATCAGCCTTATTTATTCAACGTCTCCTGACAAAATATCCCATCTCCCGACAAAAAGGTTCCATACATCTGCCCAGGCCTCACCAAGCAATGAACCGGAAGCCGTAGTATTCCGGTCATAATTAATATCAGTATATAATATACAGATATTTATGTGTTATATCAATTAATTTATTTATTAATGTTAATTAACCATCTAAATAACCCTCGGAACCATGGCATTCGCCTCAAGCATGCGCCAGATTTTGGGGTTCCGGATTACGCTAAAGTATTTTCTCTATAAGAAATGTAGGCGCC
>CAITZA010000490.1 GCA_903896745.1 uncultured Desulfomonile sp.
ACGTTCTGTGTCCTGCCTTCCTCGAGCGTCCGCAACATACTTGACCACTGAGGCGGCAAATCCGAAGTCTGCAAGCTCAAATATGGCGAGAAACGACCAGATTAGGGACCAAAGTCCAAAACTTTCGTTTCCAAGCGTTTTTATTATGAACGGAATCATGACCAGGAACGCTATTGTGTCCACCGCATCCCTGCCATAACTCGAAAGAGTGTTCATAAGGATGTAACGAGACCTGTTTTTAGGAACAGCCTGTGAACGTGGTTTATTTTCTTCATTAACCATATTTTTCTGTGTCACCTTCTGCTCCTTACGCCTTTACCTGCCTCATCACTCTTCCAGTCGCAACCATAAGGCCTGATAACAGGCAAAAGAGGAAAAAAACCTGGGTCTGACGAAAAATCCACTCCAGAAGGCCCTGGAGATGAAGCGTCGAAAAACCGACCAACAACCCCAACAGTATGGCTTGGAAATACTGATCCCGCGATCGAAACAGCAATATCACATTATGCAGATAAAATGTTGCGAGCCACAGAATGAACACTACCATGCCCGGCCAACCTGTTTCGGCTGCAAATAGCAGATAGATGTGATGGGCGGTGCCTAGTCTGCTTTGTCCCATGTCGCTTTCACGGAACTCTTCCTCGTCTTTGATGGTATCCCGTTCCTCGGCGTAAACATACCAATAATAATCGGTATTTGCCAAACTCCATGAATAGGAGTTAAGCCCCATCCCCAAAAAATGTTCATTGGCCATGGCTCGCGCCGCGTTATTGAAATAAATTCGGGTAAGTTCAGAAGCCTCCGGAGCCTTTTGAAACCTCTCTATAATTTTGGGGGCTGCCATTAGACCAATAATATCAATTACCAGAAAACCTGCCATGGCAATCGCTATTTTTTTGCCTGTTGGCTTGAGCATGATTGACAAACCTGTAGCGCCGCCCAAAGCTGCTCCTGCTATAACCAGTGCGGCGCGAGATTTGGTGAAAATTACACAAATCAACCCTCCCAAAATTGCCAGCGGCCCCAATTTAGCCCAGATCCTCGGTAGACCACCGGCAAGAAGCAGGCCGAGGACCATCGGAACTATCAAATCCACATACATTGCAAGAGTATTGGGGTGAGGGAACGTTCCTACCGAGCGGTTTACAACTTTACCGGTAACATATTTATCCCAGATTACTATAACGGTCTCGAAGATCACCGCGCTTAATGCGCCGTGTACAACCGCCTGAATTCCTTCCCTGTCACGAACCAGGTTCACTATTACCCAGTAAAGAATGTAGCCTCTAACTAATTTGTGCAGAGTAAACAAACCGTAATATGCCACTGGTGAACCAACCAGGGATAGTATCGAAACAAAAATTAGAAGGAACCACATTGTGGAATTGTAAGGCCACCAGATGATTTTTTCCTTGGATGCGCCAGAGACAATCCAGAGGAAAAAACCGAAAAACAGCAAGTCCGCTATTGTAACTCCAAATCCGCGGTCCACTCCTCTGTAGGCGACAAAAAAAACTTCCTGGTACAAAGGCTTTTTTACGTAGCAGGTGCTAAATGCGAGCAATCCCAAAAGCGGGTTGCGCAATTTGGGGAATGAAAGCAGTGTTACAAGGACCGCCGGCACTCCTATCATGAAGGTAAGGATTCCCAACAATGAGGCAACGGTCATAAAAATTTAACCTTGTTGCCAGAAGGTTTTGCAAAAGTCGCCAATCCAATAAATCCCTGAATCATTTCTTTTGGTTCAAAATAGGAAAGTTTAAGCATCAGCCATCTTTGGCGCTGATACTCGTAGTAGAATTCATGGGCTATTTCAGGAAATTGAACCGGGCCCATCCCTTTCTTGAAACTATTAATCAATTCACTCTTGAAACTCTCGGGCAAAAACATGTTCCCCAAAGCCATTACCATGTTGTAAATGTCGTTTAGCGGATGGCTCAGATATATGGCATTTGCAAAATCAATCAGCCCTACTTTTCCATCTCGCACGTGAATATTCTTGAATACAAAATCACCGTGAACAAAAGAGGGGGTGATTTTTGCGTTCCTGAATTTGTCCGCAATCCGTTTGGCGGTATCTCGATAACCTTTGAAGAATATCGTGCCCAGAACGGAAATCTCTTCAAGCCGTTTAGAAGTATAAGCGAAATACTCATATATTAAAGGCGCCGTTTCTTGCTCAGGTTGTTGCGTCTTTTCGTATATTGTCCTGATCAGCCTGCCCAAGATCTGCATATAATTGTTCGCTTTGCTCCTTAACTCCTCATCTTTTCGGGCCCGGTAAAGAAAATCACTGAACGCTTCCCCCTCGACAAATCCTATACATAAAAGGTTCTTTTCTTCTACGAGGGATGGGGCTCCGGAATCTATCAAGTCCTCATTTTCCTGAGATAATTGATGATAAAAACCCAAAGCCTGGGCTTCGATCTTTATCAGCGCCGGATCTTCGCCTCTGTATTTTTTTATGATACACTTATTGTCTAGAAATTCGGCCTCGTAAATAAGACAATATTTGTTTTCCTGAATCAGCTTCAGCGAGGTGAGTTGAATTCCAAGATCCGCGGAATATTCTAGGAGCATTTGTTGATTCATTTAGTTGAACCTATCCCAAACTTTCAGGAATTTCCCGGATTCTACCGGCCAATCGTCACAAACCTTTTCAACCAGACCTAGCAGAAGCGGTAATTGCCGGTATAAATCTTCTCTGGGGTATCTCAAACTGATTTTACCCATACTAATGTTATAGAAAATGTTTCGAAAAATCGCCTTGAGTGTGTGTTGATCTCTTTCTCTTGTCCCATGCCATTCAATATATTCGTCCAGCGATTTCCATTGACGCCCTGTACGAACAGTCTCAACCAACAGGAAAGTCTTCCCCCACTTGCAGGCCAGTTCGATTATCTCATTTTCCGATTTTGAATCGGTCGAAACCAGGTCCGGTCTAAACTTGAATTTCAAGGCTTCCTCATACATTTCGAGTAGATCAAGCAGCCGAATTTCCGGTTCATCAAAACTCAAATCTCTTATAAGGGTGTCCCTTCCAAAATACTGGGTGGTGTACCTCTTGAACGCTATGAGTAACGAATCGCCCAAAGCCAATGCGCATTTGTAATAATTTCGCCTCACAAAATCTTCATCTGGTTCCTTTTCAACATTTCGAACTACCCTTAAGGCCCACAACATGCCTGCTCCCCGATTCAGGAGAAGGCGAGTCCCTTCTATGACGGGAAGAGGTTTGCTGAAAAAATCCGGCGCATGGCGTTTCAGGAGCTCTGTTGGGCCTTTCAAGCTAATATGTCCGTTAATCAGATCGAACCACATGAGCCAGAAAGGCCAATTCTCGATATCTTTAACGGTCAGGGGCCGGCTGAAATCAACATGAATTCCAAGCTCTCCGGCAAACTCATTTCTAATGGAGTTGAGTTTATCCCAGGGGACCTTGGACTTATTGGCCACTACCAGCGCAAAATCGAGATCGTTGTACGGCATTTCCATGCCATTTTTTATTACAACTCCACCTTCTCCGCGACCGTAGCCTCCTCCGAGTATCAGCGAGATCAGGTTGGCGCCCATTTCCGATTCAACCTTGTCCGCAATCCTTGAAAGAGTATTTTCAAGCCGTTGATTGAACTCTTGAGATCCATCCCTAGCATAAACGTTATTCATTGGGCCTTCTCCGTGAGGCCTTGCCTGAACCCTTGCCTTCGGCCTATCATCTGCGAAAGTCTGGTGATTGGAGAGGAAAGCGCGGAAAGCAAGAACCCGTGTCTGACGCAGTACTTCCAGTCGCTAAGAATCTGCCTGGCAAAAGGGGCCAGAGAATATCTGAGAAACGATCTCTCCCATATTGTCCATTCAAAGATGTTCGCCTCGGCCCTTCCTTCCCCATGGTGTCGCCTGTAAAGTTGTTTGAGGGTGTAGTTGTGGGAATGCATGACAACGGAATCGGATACGTATTTAATCTTGTAGCCTTTCTGTACCGCCTTCCATGTCCAGTCAATATCTTCGGAATATTTGAGGCCCTCATCAAACCTGAACAATTCCCAGACAGACCTGGAGATGGCGGACGAAGCCATGGAAAAACAATGTTTCCAATATTTTTGACGACTGCCATCTCCGTAGGTGTCTTCAGTATCTTTAGCGAATAGAGGGTTACAATTTGGTCTTGGGATTTGTCTACCGAAAACAGCCGCAACTTTTTCGCCCTCACCGAATCCCGAAAGCAGATTTGTCAGCCATTCGCTGTTTTGGGGAGTGCAATCTGAGTTGAGAAAGACTACAAGCGGCCCTTGGGAAAGTTCCATACCCATGTTTAGTACCCGACCTGGAATGTAGGCGCC
>CAITZA010000491.1 GCA_903896745.1 uncultured Desulfomonile sp.
ATCCCTCTCGAAATAGAACAGCCTGTAAGACAGCAATCCCTTTTCTATTAGTCGTTCCCGGAAATTGTGAGGCACAGTCCCGAGGTCTTCACCTATAATGACATTCCTGTTGAGAACGCTCTCCAAAGCCAACACATTCAGTAATTCAGCCTCATTGTCTTTTACGTAGACTCCCTCGGAAGCCTTTGCGCCCTTTGGGATCCAAAAGAGGTGATGTAACTGCATTACGTGGTCAATCCGTAGAGCGCCACCATATTTCAGGTTGGAGCGCAAAATTTTTCTGAAAGGACGATAGGCCTCCTTTCTGATTCGCCATGAATCCGGAGGAGCGAAGCCCCAGTCCTGCCCGTCCGGAGCGAAAGAATCGGGAGGGGCCCCAACCGAAAAACCTTCGGTAAAATAATCCCTCCACGCCCAGAAATCAGCGCCATTCGAATCAACAGCAAGGGCCTGGTCATGGTACAAGCCGATGATCATGCCTATTTCGGATGCTGTATTCTGAACTTCCGTCAATTGCTCGTCTATCTGCCACTGGATAAACATCCAGAAAGATATTTCGTCGGCATAAGTTTCCATGAAATGCATTACTTCGTCGGAATCCGGTTTTTGATAACCGACCGGCCATTCCCGCCAGGAATGAAATTTGGCGTCTTGGGCGGCCAGCCATTCCCTGAGAGCGCAAAACGCCGCATATCTTTTTAGGAATATTCCCTCGTTATTGACATACTTCTCAAATTCGAGCCACATCCGGCTTTTCGAATCCGTGTCCCTCGCGCTCGAGCCAAGAGACTCAAAAATCATGCGTAATACCCGTAACTTCAGCCTGGAAACTTCTTCGTAATTCACATGTTCTTCTTTTCTGAGTCTTGTCAGAAGGGCTTGGGTTTCATGGGATTGAACAAACCTTTTTGCTTTGAGGCAATCCTCATAGCCACAGACATTTGTCACATCGAGATAGATGTGGTTTCTGTAGAGCCTGCTTGAAGGAAGATACGGGCTGCTGTTGAAAGGGCTCTTGTTAAAGATTGCGTGTAGAGGGTTGATTCCGACTATATGGGCGCCTAGTTCGGATCGAGCCCAGAGAGTGAAATTTTTCAGATCGGTGAAATCGCCAACACCCCAGTTTCGTGATGACCTGAGCCCGTAAACAGCGACCCCAACCCCGGCGATCCTGTGACCCGCAAGGATCGACTCAGGCAGGAAAGCTGATTCAGGGCACACCAATACCGCCATTTCCGACTTGATCACCCTATCAGGGAGATCAACCGTTATTCGAAAAAGGCACAAGCCTATGTCTTTTATTTCCGGAGTGGGGATGGATATTGACGTGAGCCCTGTCTCATCATCGAGACACACGCAGACATCCGGATGATCGAGTGGTAGCGAAAATGAAGGGATTCTCTCTTTAACTTCGCTCACTGTCACTTTTCCCAAGCAGGCGGTCAAATCGAGCGCAGCCCAGTTTAGATCCAGCAAAAATGCTATGTGTTCAGGCGGCTGTCCGACGTTGAATACCTTGATCTGCGGATCTAGTGACATCCTCTCCTGAGTGAGCCGGACTCCTTTCAGTTCCAGGATCTCTCTGGCAACTTCCGGCCTGGTATAGTAGGTCCGTCCCCAGTTATCAGTATAGGATTCTTCAATCCCGAATACCTTGCCAAGCTCCTTCAACGCCTTGAAAAAATCTGACAATTTCCACTCCTGTCATTGAAAGGCAAAATCTTTGGTTTTTTCGTTGACTACACAGGTATTTCACTAATATTAATGATTAAGGATCTGTCTCAATATTAGGCGCCAGAATTTATCATCGGATTATATCATCAACCGCAGGATAGTTGATCGGCTTTTTAGGAGATTGAGTCAATTTCCATTCTTAAGGCCGGACAATGCCTTACAGGAAATATTTTTCCCAGCCTTTTTATGCTTCGTGAACCCTTATTCGGGAGAGAATCATGGACTTCAAACTCAACGATGAACAGAGACTGATACGAAAAGCGGCTAGGGACTTCGCCACCAAGGAATTGGGGCCCAATGCCCGGGAATGGGAAGAATCGGCCAGTTTTTCGAGGACCACTTTTGACAAAATGGGCAAGCTCGATTTTACGGGTCTTTATGTTCCAGAGGAATATGGCGGGACCGGAGTCGGGCGCCTGACAGCCGCGGTAATTTTTGAGGAACTCTCAAAGGGCTGTTTTGCAACAGCGGTTTACGTCAGTGTCCATAACATGGTGGCCAACCTTGTCTATACCTATGGCAATGAGGAACAACGCGAGAAATGGGTCAAGCCCATGGCCATGGGAAAGAAACTGGGCGCTTACTCACTCACTGAGGCTGACGCAGGCTCAGACGCCGCCAATTTGAACGCGTCCGCCGTCAAGGTTGATGGTGGCTACCTGGTCAACGGCACAAAGCTTTATGTCACCAGCGGTGGAGTCGCTGATTATTACGCCGTCATGCTACGCACAAACGAAGATCAAAAACAGAAGGGGATAAGCGCGTTCGTCGTTGAAAAGGACACACCGGGGTTTAGCTTTGGTCCGCACGAGCCTAAAATGGGCATGAACGCTTCTCCGACTACTGAACTCCATTTTCAGGACTGCTTTGTTCCTGAAAAAAATTTGATAGGCGAAGAGGGAAAAGGACTGAATATGGCCTTGAGCGCGCTCAATGGCGGTAGGATCAGCATAGGGGCCTGTTCCTGTGGACTAGCCCAACAGGCGCTTGATTACGCGTTGAATTATGCCCAGAAGCGTCAGCAATTCGGCAAGCCGATCATAACTTTTCAGGGGTTGCAGTTCCTTGTGGCGGACCTGGCCACGGAGATAGAGGCCTCGCGGCTTCTGGTATACAGGGCGGCTTCGCTTATGGACGCCGGTGAGCCTAGCGTCATGGAAGCCGCCATGGGCAAGAGATTCGCCACAGACACCGCCATGCGCGTGACAACAGAGGCGGTGCAGATATTGGGTGGATATGGATACATGAAGTCATATCCGGTTGAAATGTATATGCGATTTGCAAAAGTAGCCCAAATATTTGAGGGAACCAACCAGGTGCAGAGAATTGTCATTGCCAGGGAGTTATCAAAAACAAAAGGCGGAAAGAGACCGGACACCTACTGACGGGTAGTTCATCTATCATCCTTATTCGTCTTTTCTCAGACATGCATTATTTCCAGAACATCGAGGGAGAAGCTGATGGCAAAAAAGGCCTCTAAAACTCAAAGCGTTGGTGACAAAATCCGCGAAATGCGGGAAAAGCTAAAGATCGACATCGAAAAGCTTTCCGAGAAAACTGGTTATGATACCGAATACTTACGAGAGCTAGAGGCTGGCGTGATTTCTCCGGCCGTAGGGGCGCTGATTCAGATTTCACGCGCCATGTCCGTCGATTCATCCGAACTGCTCGCAGAGGAAAAAAAGGAAGCTCGTAGAAAGAGTCACCTCAAAAGAACCAAGGCTTATTCATACAAGAGCCTGACCCCTGACGCGGATGACAAACACCTTTGGGCCTACCTGGTGACTCTCGATCCCAAGAAGGAACATGAAATGGTCGCCTATCAGCATGAGGGTGAAGAATTCATGTTTGCGATTGACGGGAAAGTCGAAGTCAAGGTTGGTGACGACATTCACGTAATAAAAAAGGGAGAGCATATTCATTTCAACTCGGGAATTCAGCATCACCTCAGAAATCTGAGCTCAAAGACTTCTACCCTGATCGTAGTGGTTTATACCCCTTAAGAGGTTCAGGGTGTATTCCGACACTTGCAAATGACCAGTTCGACCGGATCAGGTTTGCGTTTGTTCAGTTTTAGAAAACTTTTCTTAATTTTTCGGTTGGAGTGGAACCTTTCATGCAAGGCCGTGTCACATTTAACAAGGGGTTATTCGAAGTTAAACCTAAAGCCAATTAGTAATAAAAGCGCGACACTTCGTGCGTATCACGGTTAGGGTTTACCAACAACGCTACACCCCATATCCATACCTCCTTTCACGCCCCGAGAAATTTCGGGGCTTTTTTTTTCCATCGCGCTTTGATATTGTACAAGATCTCATCAAACAGGCGCATTTTGTACCCACTCAATGGAGTCCGCGCCATGTTTCCACTAAACATCCATCTTGGAGGCGATATGAAACTTGCTGGAAGAGCGGCGATTGTGACCGGCAGCAGTAGAGGTGTTGGCAGAAATGTAGCTTTGGCTTATGCCAAAGAGGGAGCTGATGTTCTGATCAACTATTCATCAAGCGAAGGCCAGGCGCTGGAGGCTGTTGAAATAATAAGATCCATGGGACGCAAGGCTGTAGCGGTCAGGGCGGATGTGGCGAACAAGGCGGATGTTGAGAACATGGTAGCCATAGCTAAAGACGCCTTTGGTCGCATCGATATACTGGTAAATAACGCTGGCTTCACCAGACCAGCCATGCTCTCAAAAATGACTGAACAACAATGGGACGCCGTTCTGGACGCGCATCTTAAAGCCCCTTTCCTGTGTATTCAGGCCTGCTTCAAACATTTTGAGGAACAGAAGTATGGAAAGGTCATTAATGTCAGCTCTGTTGCGGGTCTTGTAGGGACGGTGGGGCAGGTAAATTATTCCGCCGCCAAGGGAGGAATAATAAGTTTCACAAAGAGCGTAGCCAGGGAATTAGCGCGTTATAATGTCTGCGCCAATGTCATATCCCTGGGAATAGTGGAAACCGACATGACTGAAAAGATAAGAAGCGATGAAAAGCTTAAAGAAATATACATGAACAGGATATTGTTAAAAAGATTTGGCTCTGCAGAAGATATTAGCCCCGCTTTCGTTTTCTTTGCGTCCACGGATTCCGATTACATCTCCGGGCAATTACTCTGTGTTGATGGTGGATACGGGATGATCTAGGCGTAAAAGGAAGCCGTTCTACCCAGCGTATTGCCATCAAGCTCTTCCACAAGGTGCGGAATCGATAAAGTGGCTTTGTTCGATAAACTTTATTTGGCCCACATCGCTTCCGCGCCGAACAATCAACTTCCTGTGACTGAGACCTTTTTTTGCTCTGCAGTAGAATGAACACGAGGCTACCATAGATTCGGAAAAGATATTCCCGGAACTCCCCTGAGCGCTGCAAATAGCCCCAGGAACGGCTTCGAACCCGCCTTTTCAACGGAACGATGATTTTTTTTGAATATCCCACACGAGACAGCGAATATTCAGAAATTGCCTTACAGCAACTATTATTAAAAAAACCTTGACTATCTACACATACTTTGTTAAAAATCGATAACGTCAATAAACCCTTGTATGATCGAGTTTCTTAAACAACGTTTTTTAACGGACTTAATTTTTCAGCGGAAACGTGATTAATTAAGACGTTAGAAAAACACTATTTGTAGGCTAGGGACAAGCTAAAAAATAGCTTGACATTTCCTGGTTAGTTTGATACCAAAAATACATTCCGGAATATAATCGGATTTCATCCGGGAATGTTTTTACGGGTCTCTCGAACGGTGTTCGAGAGGAACTGTTGAAAGGAGGATTGAGGGTATGGTTAAACGTTTGTTTCTTCTGAGCCTTTTGGTTCTAGCCTTGTGCGGCGCCAGCGTAATGCTATCCCATGCCGGTGGCCCAGGTGGAGGAGGAGCTGCTTATATGCCGCCGCCCCCATGTTTGCCCCCAGTTTGTGGACCTGCCGCCACAAAGTATTCTCAGGTTACTGAGGTAATTACTCCGATACCCGCTCAATTGAGGAAGGTTCGAGTAGTAGCGCCTTACCTGGCTGGCGTAGCATGGCCACGCACACCATTGGCATTCTTTTCAAACCCACAGGCTTATCCGATCGCATGGGCCCCTGGTCGTTATGAATGGCTAGTGCCAGTTACCGACATCAAGAATGAGCATTTCGACACAGTTGCCGATCCATGCTGCAAGACCCACAAGGTCCCACGTTGCGTGTATGTAAAGGCTAACTACATTAAGCAAAAACCGGTATGCGGTCCTATTCCCATGGCGCCGCCTCCCCCCATGCCGACCAAGGTGAAGAAGTAATTTTGCCTGACTAGGCTGAAGAAGTATTAGAGTTTCTCAGATATAATGAGTTTTGGAAAGGAGGATTAAGGGTATGGTTAAAAAGTTAGCAATTCTCGGTTTCATCGTAGTCGCCGTAGCAGCGGCGGGTATGGTATGGGCCGGGACGCTTGCGGGCGCAGTTCCAGCCCCCGAGCCAATGGTAATGCCGGCTTCAGCTCCTGCTTGTGGTGTTATGGGTTGCCCCCCACCACCGCCTATGCCTAAAGTTGTGAAAGCCCCGGCTAAACCCCAGAAGCTGACAACTTCGATCCAAGTCAAGATGCAGTATCCGGCTCCACAGATGCCAGTATGCGCTCCCCCGAGCTGCACACCACCTCCCATCCCTGTGGCGGTACCTATGTGGAAGTTCATCGTGCCTTGGCCCCCATTTGTATACTACCTGCCCGTCGAATAGTCGAAGGACAGTAATTCCTAATAAAAAAGCCCCCGCTACGGGGGCTTTTTTATTACATGCGCCAGAATATCCAATATGATCATAATTCCTGCTATTGACTTAAAAGAAGGCAAGTGTGTTCGCTTAAGACAGGGGAAAATGGACTCATCCACTATTTTTAATGATGATCCTGTCGCACAGGCGAAAATCTGGGAGCAAACGGGCGCTTCCAGAATACATGTGGTTGACCTTGATGGTTCCGTGGATGGATCGCCTGTCAACCTGAATACAATTCGGCGAATAGTCAGCTCCGTTGGGGTTCCGGTTCAGCTTGGTGGCGGTATTCGTAATTCTCATACTATCCATCAATACCTTGATAGCGGAATTAGCGTTGTCATTATTGGGACTATCGCAGCAAAGACCCCCGATGTAGCCATATCTTTTCTCGGAGAATTCCCGAATAAAGTGGCAATTGGTATTGACGCAGTAGCAGGAATGGTAGCCGTCCAAGGTTGGACCGAGTCTACCGGGGTTGACGCAATTGAGCTCGCTCAAAAATTTGATAATCTTTGTCCTGCTTCGTTCATTTACACTGACATCGAGAGAGACGGAATGATGATGGGACCGAATTTTGAGGCTACGCGTATTTTTGCCAGGTCGGTTACTTCTCCTGTCATACTTTCGGGCGGCGTGACGTCTCTGGACGATGTAAGAAGGGCCAGGCAACTCGAAAGGGATGGGGTTGCTGGCATCATAATCGGCCGCGCATTGTATGAGGGCGCCATTGATCCGGTCGAGGCAATCAGGATTGCTGAGGTAAGAGATGCTGGCTAAACGCATTATTCCATGCCTAGATGTTAACGATGGTCGAGTTGTCAAGGGTGTCAATTTCGTGAATCTTCAGGACGCGGGTGACCCTGTTGATAATGCAAAATATTATGATGAGCAGGGCGCCGACGAGCTCGTTTTTCTCGATATTACCGCTTCTTCCGACAGGCGCGAGATTATCCTCGATGTTGTTGCAAGGACCGCCGAACAGGTTTTCATGCCTTTGACCGTCGGTGGCGGCATCCGTACAACGTCGGACATCCGTAAGCTGCTCAACGCGGGTGCGGATAAGGTTTCTCTGAATACTGCAGCCGTTAATAATCCAGATATTGTCCATGAAGCGTCTCTTATGTTCGGTTCTCAGTGCATCGTCGTTGCCATTGATGCGCGCAGATCCGCCAATACTCCTTCCGGATTTGAGATTTCCATTCACGGTGGGCGTACCATGACAGGGATAGACTGTCTGGAATGGGCGGCACGGGTTGAGCGTCTTGGCGCTGGAGAAATCCTTCTTACGAGCATGGACGCAGACGGAACCAAGGATGGATATGACATCCCCATGACCAAGGCAGTTGCGAATGTCGTCAGCATTCCCGTAATCGCTTCAGGTGGCGCCGGGACCCTTGAGCATCTCAGGGACGCCATCATTCTGGGCGGAGCGGATGCTGTTCTGGCAGCCTCGATATTTCACTTCCGGGAGATACCCATTAGTACGCTAAAACATTATCTCGCGTCCCAGGGCATTTCCGTCAGGCTTTGAACGCCACACGGGAGAGACGTTCATCACTTTGCCCTTCCCTGTTTACGGTCAGTGATTATCTTTAAGCTTTGGGCGATTAGCTGGCGCCTTTTCAAATATGTTTATTGAGGTCTTGAGAAATTATTTTGCCTCTCTTCGGTGACTTTTTGCACAACCACGATTTATATGACGACGTTGTTCAGGATAGTTTTGTCGCTCTGGAATTATCCTCTGTTCTTGAAGAGCTTGCGCGCCACGCACACTCCATTCCCGGCAAGGCTCTCATTCTCAACACCGTCCCTGCTGTTGAGGTTTCCGTAATTGAATCACAACTGGAGCTTGTCTCTCAGTTCCTGGAATTCCTCAAGATTCATGAATCGCTTGCGCTAAACGGTTTGGTCGATCTTCAACGTCTCTTGAAAAGTATCGAGTCTCCGGTGACTGTCCTGGATTTCGAGGAACTTCTTGCAGTTAAAGATTTTGCGGAAAACAGTGATTTCATAAAAAAGCGTCTTTCCCGTATCGAAGATAGATTCGGCATATTGAAGTCGCTAGGCGCCGGTTTGTTTGATCTGTCCAATTTGAAGAACGCTATCTCTCGGGTTTTTGATGAGAATGGGGCTGTCAAACCCAATGCAAGCCCTGAGCTTGCCAGAATCCATGAGGAAACGCGGTCCATCAGGAACAGGATAATTAAACGTCTGGAGTCTATCGTTCATGACAGAGATTTGTCCAGGGTGATCCAGGAGGATTATGTAACTCTGCGAAACGACAGATATGTCATATTGCTGAGGCCTGAATTCAAGAGTTTATTGGACGGCATTGTTCATGACAGTTCGAGGAGTGGGGCCTCCGTGTATGTCGAACCATTGGGTGTGGTTGATCTCAACAATCGGGTAGCCACGCTTGCCGATGAGCTCAGGGATGAGATCAGGAAAATCTTTCGGCGGCTCACTGAAGAAGTTCGCAGGGAAACGGACTCTTTGGCGGAAAATTTTAGAATTATGGCACACCTGGACGCATATCAGGCCCGGGCGTCCTATGCGGAGGCCACCCTATCGCTACGTCCTGAGATTGTTACCGACGGATTTTCCCTCATTCAGGCCCGTCACCCTTTGCTCCTGGCCATCCCTGATGCGGAAACCGTTCCCATGGACGTCATCCAGGACGGGCAGACAGCGGCCACGGTTATCAGTGGCGCCAACATGGGTGGCAAGACGGTTGCGCTAAAAATTGCCGGCCTTTTTCCCCTAATGGTTAGATGTGGCATGATGATTCCCGTCAGGGAAGGATCCAAGGTCAATCCTTTTTCAAAGGTAATGGCAGATATTGGAGACGATCAGAGTATTAGAGGAAGAGTTTCATCCTTTTCGGGCCATATTGCCCGGATTCGGGCAATCTTTGAATCCGTTGAGAGTGGTAATCTGGTTTTGCTTGATGAACTCGGAGGAGCTACGGACCCTGAGGAGGGGTCTGCCCTTGCCATGGCAATTATCGATGGACTCATCGAAAAAGGCGCCCGCGTTGTTATTACCACGCATCTAACACAATTAAAGTCGTACGCCCTGGCTAAACCCGAATTAAAAAATGTCAGCGCTGAATTCCACCCTCAGACTCTCAAACCGACCTTTCGTTTATTGTACGATCTTCCCGGCGAAAGTCATGCCATTGCCACTGCCGAGCGTGTCGGTTTGCCGGAAAGTGTATTGAGGGCTGCCCGGGATTATGCGGACAAGTCGGCTGGTGGAAGTTCGCGATTACTTGCCGAGCTGAAGCTGAAACTTGACGAGGCTGAACATCTTAACACCGAACTCAAAATCAGGAAAAGTCAACTTGATTCACAAATCGCCGAATTGAGCGCCACACGCGACCGGATTATGGAAGAGTTCGTAAAAGAAGCTCGTGAAACAATTATAAATGCGGAAAAGCAGTTATCTGATCTCCAGAAATCGCTAAAGGCCGGGGCTCAGAAAACTTCCAGAGAGGTTAAGGAATCCGTATATCTGATCAAACAGGATATTGAGCGTAAGTTTGAGGTTTCGATCGACAGGCGTCGCACAACGTTCGAAGTGGGAGATATTGTTAGAATTAAGTCTTTAGGCAGGGAAGGAAAAATCAAATCTGCCCCTGAACGTGGAAAAATCGAAATTGAAGTTGGTAAACTGATTTTCAGATCAGACCCCGAGGACGTCGAATTCCTTCGAAAACGGATTTTGGAAAAAAACACTTCAAAAAAAAGCGTTATTGGGTTAGATATGCCTCTTGCCACCCCTAAGTGGGAGGTCAACGTTATAGGTTTGCGCGCCGATGAGGCTCTTCCAGTAATAGAAAAAGCTATTGATAACGCCATGCTGGTTGGTCTGAACTCTATCAGGGTCATTCATGGCAAGGGGACTGGCCGTTTAAAAAAAGCGGTCGCTGAATATCTCGCAAAACAATCCGGCGTAAAGGCGTTTCACTCCGGCACAGCCCAAGAGGGTGGCGCCGGTGTTACCATCATAGATTTGATACCCGAGTAAACCAATGCGAATACCGGAATCTAAAATCCTGGAAATAGCTTCTGCAGCCGACATCGTGCAAGTGATCTCGAGTTATGTCGATTTGAAACGTGCTGGGAAGGACTATCGCGGAGTGTGCCCTTTCCATGGAGATAAGGACCCGTCATTTTATGTGTCTCCGTCCAAGAGCATTTTCCACTGTTTCGGATGCGCCACCGGTGGAAGTGTATTCAACTTCATTATGAAGATGGAAAACCTTACGTTTGTCGAATCCGCCAGGATGCTCGCTGAACGTTACGGAGTTCAGCTCGTGCTGGAATCCAGGCGTGGGCCTTCCGACACGGAAAAGGAAAAACTTCTTAGGGCCCTTCAGGTTGCCCATGAATCATTCAGAAGTAATCTGGCCAAATCCACAGAGGCTATGGATTACCTGTTAAACCGCGGATTGTCACGTTCCTGGATTGACAGGCTAGAGCTCGGCTTTGCCGCTGATTCGTGGGACGATTTGCAAAGGCGGCTTCTGGGCTCGGGAATCGGTTCAAACGTAGCCGCGGGCGCAGGTCTTCTCAAACAGCGCCAGGGCGGCGGTTTTTATGACTACTTTCGTTCACGCATAATGATTCCCATTCATGATATCAATTCCAGGCTTATCGCCTTCGGCGGCAGAATTTTTGGAGATGGAGACCCCAAGTATCTGAACTCGCCTGAATCGGCCTTATTCCGGAAAAAATACACGCTGTACGGACTTGACAGCGCGAGGGAAGCGATCCGGAAAACTGGTCGGGCGATACTCGTTGAGGGCTATTTTGATCAGATCGCCCTTCGCATTCATGGGATTGAAAATGCGGTAGCTCCCTTGGGAACAGCTTTGGGAAACGCCCAGATAAAACTGGTAAAAAGGTTTGCCGAAAAGATTACCACCATATTCGATGGTGATGAAGCCGGACTACGGGCAGTGAAAAGGTCCATACCACTTTTTATCTCCGAGGGAATTGAGGCCGATTGCGTAATTCTAAAAGAGGACAAGGATCCTGATGAGGCTATTCGGCGCATGGGAGTTGACGAATTCACCAGAATGATCGACAAGCCTCAACCCATGCTGGAATTTTTCCTGGAAACATTAGTCAATCAATATGATTTCACAACCCTGAGGGGTAGAAATCTGGGAATTGAAGAATGTCTTGATTTGCTTGGGAGAATTGCCGATTCGACAGCCCGGGATTATCTTATAGAGAGGATGTCTTCACGAATAAAGGTCAAGGAGGAGAGACTCAGAAAACTTCTGGGGTCCCAAAAAAGTGTGAGGGAAACAGGAAACGAATCGGAAAAACCCAGCAAGGCGCTTTCCCTTTTCGATTTTCCCGCTCATGAAAGAAACGTAATCCGTGGCATGTTGTTAAGGAAAGGTTTTATCGACAGGGTTCTGGAAGCAGGCATCCTGAAGGACATTGAACACCCAAGGCTATCTGATTTAGCAAACATGATAATTCATTTTCAAAACAGTCATGGCCACTTCGACTATCAGAGTTTTGTTCGTTCGCTGGAAGACCAGGAATATGCCTCACTGGTCGCATCATGGTTACAGCCTCGACCCGAAGAAGACGATCTACGCCCGGAATTTGACGGGAATCTGGTCATGGATCAATCCCTGGACGCAATCAGGCAGAAAAAACTTGAGAAGCGAAAAACGGAAATAATTGATCGTATGCGAAAATGTGACCCGTCCAATGAAGAATACGGAACCCTTGCGCAAGAACTTTTATCGTTGGGCAGACGTCTCAAGCTTTGAGTGCAAGGTTCACCACGCAATAATCCATTTTCCACGTCGCCAGGGATTATCCCGGGAGATGAACCGGGCCCCTGAAAGGTGGAAAAATGCCGGAGCAATCCAGACTTCGGCGCTTATTTGACATTTCGCAACGCCGGTTATCTGTGAGCTGTTCAATTGATTATGTCAGGATTGCCCAAAAATCCGGCGAAAGGAGTTAGCGTTATATGCCAGATTCTAAACCCAAACCGGAATTCAAGGAACTCTTTGATCTCGCACGCACCCGAAAGGTCCTAACTTACGACGAGATCCACAAACATTTGCCGGCTCATATAATTGACGAATCCCAGATAGATGAATTGCTTCTCAAAATAGTAACAGAGTTCAACTGTGAGCTGGTCGATTTCGCAAAAAAAATTCCGGTTACCGATGCCAAGGCACGGGAACTGGAGTTGGATAAACACGAAGAGGAGGACGAGGAGGACGAGATAAAAGCCGAGGCCGACACCCTGGTGAGGGGTAATGATCCGGTAAAAATGTATCTTCATGAGATGGGAGGGGTTTCACTTCTTACCAGAGAGGGCGAAGTCGAGATTGCCAAGAGGATAGAGCATGGGGAGCAGCAGGTATTTACGGTCATTATCGGGTGCCCGGTAACAATCAAGGAAGTCCTGACACTCGGTGACAAACTCAGAAAAGGCACGATCAGGGTAAAGGAAGTAATTCGTGGATTTGAAGACGAAGAAATGCCTGACGGGGACGATTCAGCCATCGTTGAAAAAATATTGTCCCTTATACAGGAATTAAAGGATCGGGAATCCAAATTTCAGGCCCTCGTCCAGAAGCGCCGGAATGTGCCCGGCAGCACACCGCTAGACCAGGTCGAACAGCTAGACCTCGAACTGGAGTCCAGTAAAGCACAGGTTGTTCAGTGCCTCAGAAACATCAACCTGAACAGCAACATGATTGATCACATAGCAGGAAAACTAAAATTCCTGGTCAAAAAACTTGGCGCTGCGCGTGAGGAACTCAAATCTGTAGAATTCGAACTCAGGATGCCTCTTGACAAGGCAAGGGAACATCTGGCGCTCCTCAAAACACAGATCGAGGACAAAAAGGCTCTCAAGAAATACACCAACCTGTCCCAGCAGAAAATTCTCGAGCTTGACAACAAGCTGGAGACAGGGCTCAAAAAGATAAATAAGCTTCAAATTGAAGCAGGCATGGACGAACGTAACCTCAGGGAGGCTCTGGCTTCGTGCAAAGAGGGTGAACGTCTTGCCAAGAATGCCAAGAGTGAACTGGTACAGGCTAATCTAAGACTTGTCGTGAGTATTGCAAAAAAATATACCAATCGCGGCTTGCAGTTTCTGGACCTGATTCAGGAAGGCAACATCGGCCTTATGAAAGCGGTGGATAAATTCGAGTATCAAAGGGGATACAAATTCAGCACCTATGCGACATGGTGGATTCGTCAGGCCATTACACGCGCCATAGCCGATCAGGCAAGGACTATTCGCATACCTGTTCACATGATCGAAACCATCAACAAATTAATTAGAACATCTCGATACTTGGTACAGGAATACGGGCGAGAACCCACTCCCGAAGAAATAGCCGAAAAGATGGAATTCCCGCTTGAAAAGGTTAGAAAAGTTCTCAAAATTGCAAAGGAACCCATAAGCCTGGAAACTCCGATCGGGGAAGAAGAGGATTCACATCTGGGGGACTTCATTGAGGACAAGAAGATTCTCTCACCGTCCGACGCCGTTGTTGGCATGAGCCTCACCGAACAAACCCGCAAGGTTCTGGCTACATTGACACCGCGTGAGGAAAAAGTCCTCAGGATGCGTTTTGGTATTGGCGAGAGAGCAGATCACACACTTGAAGAAGTTGGCCAGGACTTTGATGTCACAAGAGAACGCATACGCCAGATCGAAGCCAAAGCCCTCAAGAAATTGAGACATCCATCAAGAAGCAAAAGGCTAAGGCCATTCCTAGAAGGTTGAGGATGTCTCCATACAATTTGTTTTTGTCAATAGTTCATTCTGGAGAATAACTGTAAGTGGAGACCACCTTCTCCACTTATTTAATTTTTTCCGGGGTCTTGCGTCATCCTGCGGATCGATTCTGACACCAGACCGCCTGAATCTTCAATCCTGCTGCAATCGGATAATACTGATACAACCAGACAGAGGCTTTACCCGATATTGAAAAACCTCGATGTCAGGCAACCTGTGACAAGTACATTTCAGGCGGATCAGAACCTGAGATCCCTGGTAAGTCAAACCATGTTTCATCACATCGATGGAATAGCCATTGGATCCACGGTTTGGGCTCTCTTGTCGGGAGGTGTCTTTGACATCCTGACAAGTTCTGATTCTCCAGTGAATATTAGAAGTCTGGCTAAACTTACCGGGCGCCGTGAAGGTTTCCTGAATGTTGCCTTGAGACTTCTGGCTCATCAGGGTTTTCTGAGATTATCCGGCGATATGGATAGCGGGAAGAAAAGCGTCTCAATCACAGACGTCGGTACTGACTGGCTTGAGTATGTTCATTTCTACGAACAGATCCCTCGAATTTCAGACCAGACGTCTCATTTACGGGCAATTTTTGAAAAGAAACCTGTCCACGATAACTTTGATTCTGCATTGCCCATAACGCCAAATCATAAGAGTGATTTTTCCCTCGCTCATCGTGTCTCGTTGCACATGAATGGTGAGATAATGGCCGTCATTATGACCGAACTGTCTGTGAGAGGCAGAAATGACAGGGACCCGATCGTTGCGCTGGACGACGTTACGCACAACAGAAGGGTCTCGGGATTTATTGCGGACATTCTGGCATCACATTCCTGGGGAAAAACCTGCGAGGAAGGCATCCGGCTTTCTGAGGCGGGGAACCTGGCTTCACAATGGGCGCCTCAATATTATTATCCCGTCAGCTATCTATCAACCTTCAGGAAGGTTCCCAGGCTCATTTCAGGAGATGAGTCGATCCCGTGCCCAGGCGGTTCCTCCACTGATGAGACGCATGTAGACCGGAGTCTCGACATTAAATTCAGCGGCATAGTGTTTGACAGGACATGCCGTCGGCCTTTCCTGGAAATTGTTCTCCCTATATTTGACCGTGAGCCACTGGAGGAGCAGCCCGCCGGCATTGTGGACACCGGCTCCGGCGATGGAACCCTACTTGTGGAACTGTCTCGAGCCATACGGGAACACACCCTGCGCGGGAGGTTAATGGATTCCTTCCCGCTAGCCTTTGTAGGGGTTGAATACACTCAGGTCGCTGCAGAGGCTACGAAAAGCGCCTTGATTATAGCCGGCGTCCCTTTCGCAAGAGCTGTTTCCGGAGACATAGGCCATCCGGACGGAATTGCAAGGACACTCGTTAATGAAGGTATAGACCCTGAGAATGCCCTTCATGTAAACAAGTCAGTCATCCATAACCGGACTTATAAAACACCGGTATGCAAGAATAGCACTTTGGGCTGGAAGCCTCTGTCACAGGCGCCGTTCGTAGCTCCGAATGGTGAACTGATCAGGCCACGCGATCTTGAATGCAATCTCATTGAATTTTTTGAAGCTTGGAAACCGCTATGCCGCCGGCATGGGATGGTTGTTGTGGAGGCTCATACCGCAGACCCGGAGCTGGTTTGCCTAAAGATTGGACACAATATCATCACCTGCATGGATGCGACACACGGTTATTCCGGTCAGCTTCTCATTGAATATGAGGCGTTTTCAAGGATACTTGAGTTTACAGGCTACAGGGTAAGCGCTTACCGGACATTAAGCGGACAGATTGTCGGAAAGCCGACCATGACAATTCACCACCTCATTCCGATGAATTCATGAAATCCCTTATTATGCCTAAGGCTCCGGCTGAGTCGTAAATAAAGGCGCCATGTCCAAAATCACTGTCCAGAACACGAAATTCGACCGAGAGCCCTTTTGCGCACAGGGCCTTGCCTATCTCAGCCATTTCTTCCGGCGGATAGCGCCAGTCGGTTGAATATCCGATGAGTAGCGTTCTAAAACCGGCGTTTGAAAATATCCCCGACAGACTTTTTCCATCACGTGTCAGGTCAAAATAATCCATGGCCTTGGTCAAATAAATTATTGAGTTGGGGTCAAATCGATTAATGGCGTTCTGGCCAATTTTGTGCAAAAAGGCCTGAAATTCGAACTCGGGCGCCAGAGTATAGGAAGGCCCATGTTGATGAGTCATGTTTAAACCGAATCTTTGAGCCATGACCTTGCGATCCATCCATATCATGATTCCGAACATCTGGGCCAGCCCCATGCCGGAAACAGGGCCATTACCGCCATAATAGCTTCCCCCCTGAAAATCAGCATCCCGCATGATCGCCTGGCGTATCACTTCCCACAAACCCAGATTATGGGCGGTAGTCCTCGGAGTAGCGCTAATGACAATTGCATTTCGAAGGCGATTCGGATGGTGACACATCCACTGGAGAGTCTGAAAACCCCCAAAACATCCGCCTGCAATGGTGTGAAAGGTCTGTATGCCCAAGCTGTCGGCCAACATCGTCTGAGCGTTTACAATGTCGGTCATTGTGACCACCGGAAAATTCAACCCGAATGGGCTATTTGTGGATTTATCCACTGAAGACGGACCCGAACTGCCTCCACAACCACCCAGAGCGTTTGAACAAAGAATAAAATATTTTTCTGTGTCGAAAGGTTTACCAGGTCCTACAGCGGTTTCCCACCATCCGGGTTTCACATCCGAAGTTCCTTGGCCACCCGCAACGTGGGAATCAGATGTCAGACCATGACAGACCAATATGGCGTTGTCTCTGACGTCATTGAGGGTTCCCCATGTCTCGTAGGCCAGGTCAAGAGATTGCAGGGACCTTCCGCTCTCCAGTAGTAGTGGCTCTTCTGAATGGAACTTCCCGATGCCATGGATCATCTTGGGGCCTGTTTAACAAAATGGGCGTATTCCTTATGCACAACAACTCCTCCCGGATATTCCAGGGCAGTTGGAAGGTCACGAAGTGGCTCCCGAACGGCTAGAGCCATGAAACGCCCGTCAATTTCAACGGCTATCCTGTTTTCCACGAATTCGTTACAAATAGACTCGATTTCCTCTCTGGATGATCCATTTGCTAAAAAATTGCGGATCAGAGACTCCTTATCAGGCGCCCCATCTGCCTCAACATAGAGATCCTTTTTCAGGCCCGAATATTTATGACATGAGGCGGTAGCCACGGGACGTGTGTCGGTAATCACCAAAGTGTCATCAACTATTTTCATGGAGAGTTCGACCTTTTTATACCAGAATAGATCTCTCCACAATTCAACCTGACGCTTCAGGATCCTGAATACCTGTCTTTCAGTAAGAAAAGCCACCAGGGGGTTCTGTTCGTTTATACAGCCAACTTCATCTTCAAAGAAATACACCAGATCGTCAAGCTCCTTCCTGGAAACAGGATAAACGTATTTGAACGGCGCTGACGCATTGAGCTTTAACCCGTAAAGATCCTGATTCTCGTGGTAGACGCTAAAACGGCAGAACTCCAACGGAGCCATCTTCACGGGCGACTGCAAGTGACTCAACAATGGAACAAGGCCCACCATTTCATCGTACCACTCGTCCTGATCACCCGGAAAATCATAGAGCATGTTCCAATGAACCCGTATACCGTATTCTCTGAGCCATTTCAGTAGCTGTATATTCTGATAAGCTTTGCAACCCTTGTTCATTAATTTGAGAACATTGCTGTTGAGACTCTCGATGCCGGTTTGCACCCATATTACTCCAGCCTCTCTCAAAATCCGGATGTGACGGCGCTGAAGGTTTGATTTTATTTCATAATACAGCCTGTAAGGGCTTCCCGCTTCTTTGATCATCGGTAGGGCTGTCTTGAGGTAGTTCATATCGAGTATGTTATCTACAGTTTCAATCCCGTCCATACCATAACGGTCGTACAATGTAGCCAGCTCGTCTACAAACTGCTTGGGATCCTTGGATCGAAATTGCATGCCCTTGCCGTTAAACCCGCAAAAAACGCATCCTTTTCGTTGTCCCCACCAACACCCCCGAGACGATTCGACAGTCATAGCCGGAACTATGGTATCGCGTATATCTAGAGCCGACTCGCAGGTCTGAACAAAATCGTCGTAGTTCGGAACCGGATAGTATTCGAGAGAGGGGTTGATTGCACGGGGAATCCGGCCACAACCCTCACCTGAAACGCAAGGGTAGCCGATTGTTCTATGGATTGGGCCAAAAACACCTTCAGGCAGATCTTCCGGCGCTACGTCCTTTCCCTTGTCAAGTATGGCCTTTGTGAGTGGAACTATGAGTCCGTCGGCCTCTCCTGAAACCACATAATCGGTCCACGGGAAAAGCGCATGTGTTGATCGGCCCATCATGGTCTCGCAATTCGCTCCTCCCATGATTGTTGTCACTTCAGGCGCCAGGTCCCGGATTCGCCGAAGCAGGGCCAGGGATGGCACATGCTGGCAAAAGGTTGATGAGCATCCAACTATTTTGGGCTGATATTCGAGAATTTGGTTCGATAATTCTTCAATAAAAGATTCAGCGCTTTCCCGAACCGACCAGAGCAACTGCTCCAGTTCATTGCGGCTAACAGGATTATAAGCCTCGTTCATAGCCATGACGAGATCGAGGTATTCATCGTGGTCAGGAACAAATTGCGGAAAGGCGAGGTGAGAAAAAGTCCAGTCAGCGATGGCCAGACGGGGCCTGAACAAGCTGACCCTAGTATAGGCAAGAGTCCCTAGTTTAGAGGCAAAAAGGATGTTGGCGTAGACGCTTTTAGCCACCAGACCCGCCCTCTCCAACGTCGCCTGAAGCAAACCCAGAGCCACCGAAGTAAGTTCGATCCTCGAATATGGCATGGTAACAAGACAAAAATGCATTCCGGTCTCCATTACGAATCTGAAAAATCAGATTAGGCTGAACCCTTCGGAACCAGAAATCCGCCTGGAAAATCCTCAAAAGGACGCAAGGGTCTGACCGGATTACTTAAGGCTAGCGAAACGTAACGCCCATCCAGGTGAAGCGTCAACTTGCTATCAATGTGGGAATCCAGAATATTTCTGATTTGATCCGAATCACAACCGTATTGCAAGAATTTTTCAAAGAGCTCGTTCTCAAGGGGCGCTTCGTCACAGGCCAGATATACATCCTTTTCCAGCCTTTTAAGGTATACATCATTACTCCTTGCAATCGATCTGGTATCTCTTATCAAGAGGCCATCACCTTGCGCCTGCATTGTCAGAAAAGAAGGTGAATTGCAGTCCTGTTCCCTTACCCAGTTCTCCTGAATCTTCTTCACCCTGAAAAACCCCGGAGTAAGTATATATTCGGATATAAACGGGGCGGTTTGCCGCCTCAACTGTTCCTCTTCATCAAAATAATATACGAGGTTTGCCAGGTCATGCTGCGGAATTGGATAAACCAGTGAAAAGGGCTTGGCTGGAGTCAATTTCAGGCCATACTTTTCGGGATCTGCATGGTAATGACTAAAACGCACATACCTGACTCTCGTCAAACTACGCGGGGCCTGCAGGTGAAACAGGGCTGGAAGAAACTCCGCCATTTCCTCATACCACCGATCGTGTTCTCCCGGTAAACCATGCATCAATATCCAGCTACAACGAATGCCGAATTGTGAGCACCATTTCAGAATCTGCACATTCTGCCATGCCTCTGATCCCTTGTTCATCAGTTTGAGGATATTGGAGTGAAGACTTTCGATACCCGGCTGAACCCATATCACCCCCGCGTTTCGAAGCGTCTCGAATTCGGACCGCTCCAGGCCCGCCCTTATCTCAAAAAAGATGTCATAAGGGGCTCCCGCTTTAATCAGTTCTGGAGCAAGACTTTCAATAAGGCCTGGATCAAGCACATTATCGACCATCTCGAACCGATTGATACCGTAACGTTCACTCAACGCTCTGAGTTCATTCAGAATGGTTTCAACAGTTTTACGTCTGAATTTTCGTCCGGAACCATTTAAACCGCAAAAAGAACAGCCATCATTTTTTTGCCACCAGCACCCGCGTGAACCTTCCACGAGTATACCGACTCTTATCTCTGAACTGACCGCAGGGACACCATTAAAGGTTCTCATGTAATCATCATAATTCGGCGAAGGCTGCCGGTTAAGCTCTCTTGTTACGGCACGGGGACATTTTGCGACATCCGACGTGTCGGAACATGGGTACCCAGTATCCCTGTGAACAGGCGCAAAAACACCATAGGGCATCTGGTCCTTTGGAACATCCCTACCACAATGGAGCGCTTTACGACATAGGTCTGAAACAATATCCTCAGCCTCCCCAGAAACCACATAGTCAACCCAATCAAATAACCTGTGAGTGGTCATTCCCATGATCGACTCACAATTGGCCCCTCCCATGAGACTCACCACTGTAGGATCCATTTCCCGGATTTTGCGCAATAAGGCCAGAGAGGAAACATGTTGAAAGAAAGTTGACGTACAGCCCACGATCCCGGGTTTTTGAGCCAGGATCCGCTCTGCAAGTTGATCAACAAAACGTGACGCTATGTTTCGAACAGTGAGGAGTCTGCCGACAGGATCAGGCAAGTCGAGGAAATGGCTGTTTCGCTCGTCAAGGAGGTTTATGAAATCCTCGGTGTCTTGGGCTTGTTCCGGAAAGGCTACATGCGAAAATGTCCATTCGGCAATCGCATTCTCTGACCGCAGAATCATCCATAGTCTGGAGTAGTCTCTTACACCTATTTCAGCGGCAAAATGGATGTTGGGGTAATGACTCCGGACTGAAAAACCATCTCTTTCAAGGACGGACTGCAAAATCCCAAGAGCTATGGATGGTACCCTAACCGGAGCATAAGGCATGTTAACCAAGCATATATCCATGGAATCAAATTACCAGATCTTCCAGAAAACCTTTGTCATAAAGATCGTTCAGAGTACCCCTTATTCCAAATATGTCCGCTCCTGAATCCACTAGCGCTCCAATTATTTCAACGGGATTGTGAGTACCTTCCGCCACCATATCACCTAGCCGAATGACAAATTCATCCCCCGTGAATGAATGAGCCGAACAATCGGTGGACAGCGCAAAGCCGCCTCCATCATCAAGATGTTCGTAAAACAGGTCCTTACGAAATGATACCGGCTTATCTAGAGGAAGACTTGCTGGCATGTGTTTTGATATGGAATCCTTTATGAAGTCGCCAAATTCTTTAGCGTCACTGAATGTTCCCTGGTCATGAATCCGAAAACCTTCCGGCCACTGGTCGGTCGCCTGACACGGACTCACAAGTTTAATTGTCCTGTCCATCATACTTACAAGATAACCCGATACACAGGCTATCGAACTCACCAGGGGGTTTACCTGCAGACCTCCATCAGCGCAGTTTTCGGAATTTAGCTTATTATATGTCTTGCCAGCCCTAGCCTTCCCGTAAGATGACTCTTTCAACTGCATGAGAAGCTCATACCGCATAAGATCTTCAGGGGAGAAAATCCGATGTAGTTCTTTAAGAACCTTTGAGTTTAGAATTGAAAATCTCGAAGGCAAAGCATTGCCGGCTTTGATCATGCCCATCAGCCTGCGAGTCCATACAAGGTCTCTGGTAGGAACCGCCGAAGTTGTCTGAGGCAACACTCCAACTATGTCCTTGTAGTCCTGAAGGAAATCCAGATAATTGGGATTGTCGAAAGGCTCTGTCGCCCAATAGCAGAAGCTCGTCTGAACAGCCGAACCGAATAACTCAACAGTAGTATTTAAAATATCCCGCCACAACGAAACATTTTTGGGCGTTCGCTCAAAATGGCCCTTGAAAGAACGCGCCCCTAATCCGCAAAACCAGCATCCAACAGAACAACCCTTGGAGAGTTCGAATGAAAAAATGGGATGAGTTATCGCGTCGCCTCGCAGCATCCCCATCTCACTGTTCGTGCGTTCAACCTGTCTTTTTCGCCATGCGTTGAACCGGGGATCAGTAGTGTCCGAATATCCGTCCTCTCTTAACATGGATCGAAACTTCAGCAGATCCTCAATCCATTCCCGCCAGAGCATCGCCAGAGGAAACTCGGGGTCCTTACCATCGTACAAGAGTACTGGTTTAAATTTGCAGCTAAACCTGGGCAAGTCGATGGTCAGGCCTTTTGATCTGACCAGTTCATCCGCCTTGTCGGGATTCCCCTTGAGTTGTTCGCGAAACTTCCTGTCACCGGTTAGTATCTCGAGAAATCGTTTTATATGAGCTATGGTTTTCAGTTCATCCGATGTGCGTCTGTCCGGCATACGTTGATAGAATTCGACTGAAGGGATGATGTAATTTGTCATAGTGTGAATAGGGTCCGTATGTAGTGGTGGCACGTTATTTTCATGAGGTATTTCAGGCGGATTGAGCCCGATTGGCCTTTGTCCCGGGTAGATCTCCGGAATAGACTATTTCTGGAGATCATTGCCGGGTCAAATGCCTGAAAAAAGAGATTCCAGATTTTGCAAAAGGAACGTCAAGTGGCTATTATTACACACTCAGCTTCTGCAGCCACAGTAGAGGACGTGGCCACGTCTTGCGCTTCTACAGCCACAGTGACAGTCACAGCCAGCGCAACAGCCTCAGTTACGCCTTCCACATTTGTTACGGAAGCTGTTACACTTTTCTTTTTGCCACCGGCTACCTTGTCCAGGTCCTCCTGGCTAAGAGTGGCCTTCCTGGCTTCAACAAAGGCGATCACTTCCTGAAGGCTAATGTCGTAGCCTTTACTCTTGGCAAAATCGACTATCGCCTCATTGCTGACAGCCGCCTTCTTGAGTTCATCCTGCAATTCCTTGTCCGTGCGCACTGCGTTCGCAAAACGTTCGACTTCAGATTGGCTCATTAAATTCTCCCTTAAAAATTTCGGTAAAAGTTTCCCTACGGGCCGATGGAAAAAACATAAATTATCGTCAGTAGCGTCGCATTTACTACCTGTGAAATGCGCCTGCCGTCGGTCAGGAAGCTCCAGCTTTTATGGGCTCA
>CAITZA010000492.1 GCA_903896745.1 uncultured Desulfomonile sp.
ATAAGGCCAAGATATTGTGAAAAAATTGAACCTTCTAAAAAATGCTTTTGCAAGAGGCTGGACAGAAAGAAGATTACAGATCGTCTATCAGGAGTGTGTTCCATGTCATTGCAGACGACAGGAAACTCATTTATGGAAACGTAAACAATATTAGTGTAAGGTAGACGTGTGTTGAAGAGGCAAAAAGGTGGTCGTTGTAATTTTTCCCATTATCGTGAGAGAAAAGGGGTTATTTTTTCATAATATATTGACCTGAGTGGAACAATTATCAGAATAGATGGATATTGAAAGAGGGCGGCGCTTAAACGGAGCGACCGCCCGATCCATGTACGGGCCTAAGGCCCTTAAAAGGTGTTCTGATGATATTCTCAGTTGTCGTTTCGATCAAGGAGATTGTTTCCAGAGGGCGAGATTTTCCATGGACCAGACCTTCGGTGTGTCCACGTTGTGGCGGCACACGGGTTTGGGGGCATGGTTTTGTTGGGGCTTTCTTCGATGGTTTTCCCTGTCAGGTCTTGTTGAGGCGGTATCGATGTCCAGACTGTCATTGTGTATTGAGGTTAAAGCCGTCTGGTTATTTTAAGAGATTTCAGGCTCCTGTCGAGGAGATCCGTTCGTCTATCGCATACAGGCTGCAATATGGGCGATGGCCCGATGCCTCATCAAGAGCCAGGCAGTCTCACTGGTTGAGGGCACTGTACAGAAAGACCGCCGCTTATCTTGGGCATGGATTCAGAATGCGTCTTCTTGAAGGTTTCGATTATCTTGTCCGGATCAATGAGGTCCCGATATCCCGTCGCATTTAATCCGGGGTTATAGACGTTTGCGTTACACCCTACCGAAGAGTTCCGTTGTTGAGCTTAGCTGGTACGGTGTACCACCTTGGGAACTATACCCAAGGAGGCTTATCAATGGACGAGGAGAAAAAAAGCAGGATATCGACCTTCCGTTTCGGGGTGATTCACGATCTGGTCGGTAATGTACAGCTTGAAAACGGTGAACAGCAGAAACTCATCAGAGAGAAATGTGACCGTAAATGGGCCATACCGTTCTCGGATAAGACAAGGCTTACCCGAAGCGCCATACTCAGATGGGTGAAACTTTACCGGGAGTCCGGAGGTAAACTGGAAGCTCTGGCCAACCAGGATCGATCGGATAACGGTATGAGCCGGGTTATTGACGAAGAGACAGCAATGGCTCTGACCAGGTTGCGTACAGAACTACCCAAAGCCACTGTATCCCGGCTCATCAATGAGATGAATAACCGTAGGCTCGGTACTCCTGGTATCAAACTTACCCCCTCCACCGTTTACCGTTTTTTGAACCGTAATGGTCTGATGAAGCAGACTCAGTCCATGCCTCAGGATCGAAGAAGGTTCGAGGCGGAACTGCCCAACGATATATGGCAATCAGACTGCATGCATGGACCCAAAGTGGAGCATGAGACAAAAAAAAGAAAGACCTACCTGATCGCATTCATAGACGATCATTCAAGACTCGTCCCTCATGGAGAGTTCTATTTAACAGAGTCCTTGGTAGAGTATTTAAGGGCCCTTGAGAAAGCGCTGCTGACAAGAGGTCTTCCAAGAAAAATCTATACCGACAACGGAGCGGCTTTCCGCTCGCATCATCTTGAGCATGTCACAGCGTCACTGGGTATAGCTCTGGTACACGCCAGGCCCTATAAACCGCAGGGTAAGGGAAAGATAGAACGCTTCTTCCGTACAGTCAGGTCTGATTTTTTGACTTACTTTAAAGGCTCAACCCTCTACGAACTCAACCAGGCTTTTTACATATGGCTCAACGACATATACCACTCTAGAAAACACTCTTCCACGGGTCAGACTCCGTTTGCCCGGTTTATCTCCAACATGGAATGTTTGAAGCAATCCCCAGCTAATCTTCAAGACTACTTCCGGAAGGTTGCCAGACGCCGGGTAGCCAAAGACAGGACCGTCAGCCTTGATGGAAGAATTTATGAAGCGCCTGTCAGTCTCATCGGTAAACAGGTATCCCTGCTCTATCACGAACAGGAACCCGAGCGTGTAGAAGTCACATTCGACGGCCAATCCCATGGAAGA
>CAITZA010000493.1 GCA_903896745.1 uncultured Desulfomonile sp.
ATGTTCACGATTTTTTTGTAGACTTGAACCAAAAAGGCATAATGTTTTGTTTCTGTGGGCCGATATCTCAAGACATAATCGAAGGGATTGGCGGCACGCTGAGACAAAAAATGGAACTGGAGGATACTGATCTCAACACATCCCAGAAAGTGTTTTCGATTTTCGTCGAACAGATGCAGAACATAGTCAACTATTCGGCTGATCGTGTGATACTGCAAGACAGACCTGACGGCGAAATTCGTATCGGAGTATTGATCTTGGGAAAGGAAGATCAACATTTTTACGTTTTGTGCGGAAACAAGACTGAACGTGAAAATGCCGAATCACTTTCGAGTCAGTTAGGGACCCTGGCTTCATTGGATAAACAGGAACTCAAGAAGTTGTACCAGGAACGCCGCAAAAAGTTACCCCAACGTGAAGGAAAAGGCACGGGTCTGGGATTCATCGACATAGCCAGAAAATCGACCTATCCGATAGAATTTGACTTTACGCCAGTAGACGATGACTTTGTGTTCTTTACTATCAAAGCGGTAATATGAGGCGCCCGAATATGGAAAAATTTACGCTACAAAAAACAAAATCTACGCCGTTTGTGGAGTTTGACTCCGAGAATGGCAGGATTCGTATAGAGGGAGAATCCTACCCGGAAAATCCTGTTAAATTCTATGAACCAATATGGGACAGACTTCGGGATTATCTGAAATCCGGTATTACTACTCACCTGGAAGTTGACATTGAACTCACCTACTTTAATAGTAGCAGCTCAAAGGCGCTCATGAATTTTTTTGAGATGCTTGAAACAGCTACAATAAATGGTTTTAATGTTGTAGTGAACTGGTGGACCCACCCGGAAAACGAGTCAGCCCTGGAAGCTGGAGAAGAATTCAAGGAGGACGTTCCCTTACTTACTTTTAACTTGAAACCAACACAATAGTTTTAACAAGAGAGTTATGTTTAAAGTACGATGAAGCAATGATTTGGTGAGGTCGTTCAACAATGTCAGATCAAGGTCTTTTCGAGCGGGAAAAGGAGGTAATTGCCTCTGCGAGGTCTTTGTTGTCTACGACCGGAGAGAACGAAAACTGGATTGATCATTACGCCGGACTCCTCCAGGAATTCGAACGTCTGGTATCACAGAGCGACCGACTTCTGAGGATCGGCGACATCATGCAAATAAGGTTGAACAACCTAAGGGAAGAGTTAAATGATGAGATAGAAAACCACAAGAAAACCCAAGCCAAGAAAGAAGAATATCAAGCTCAGCTATTTCAGGCTCAAAAAAACGAAGCGCTTGTGACGTTGGTAGGTGGTATAGCTCACGACATAAACAACATGCTCCAGACGATCCTTGGCTTTTCTGAACTTCTTCTAGTGGGCAAAGCTAAGGATGACCCGGATTATAAACGTCTTCAAACAATCATTCGAGCAGGAAAAGGTGGAGCGGAACTGGTCAGGAAACTGATGGCTTTCTCTCAGCAATCCGTCATGTCGCCTGTCAAACTGGATATTAATGACCACATTACCGGCATAGCGTCTTTGTTATCCCGTTCAGTCCCAACCAATATCGACATCGATATTGCCTTGAGTAATGAGTCGGCCATCATTCATGCTGATCCCGGCCAGTTAGATGACATCATCATGAACCTCTCGCTGAATGCCATCGAAGCTATGCCGGAAGGTGGAAAGCTCAGTATTTCTACTCGCACCCTATCAATAGATCAAGAGTCTAGTGGATTCAATATCGGGATGAAACCCGGCAATTATGTGATGCTGTCCGTGACAGATACGGGAAAGGGCATGGATGAGACAATGTTGTCGAGGATTTTTGAGCCATTCTTTTC
>CAITZA010000494.1 GCA_903896745.1 uncultured Desulfomonile sp.
GCTCCATCAGTTTGCGTTGAGTAATGTCCAGATGAGTCCCGGTCATACGAACCGGCTTCCCCTGAATATCCCATTCCGTGACTTTGCCGCGGTCTAGCACCCACACCCAATGCCCGTCCTTGTGTCTCATACGAGCTTCGCATTCGTAATTCGGACTCTGACCGGAAAAATGTTTTTGAAGCAATTCATTCGAGACAATTATGTCTTCCGGATGGGCAAGCCTTACCCATGTATTTATATCTGTAGGGGTGAGTTCACTAAGCGTATAACCCAATATTTGAGCCCAGCGTTCATTAAATGACGCCTCTCCCGTTTTAACCCTCCAGTCCCATATTCCGACCTCCGAACCCTCAATAGCCAAAGCAAGACGATCCTGCCCGCTCCAGAATTCAAAAACACGTTTCTCTACTGCATTTTCCATGTTCTCGCGGTAATTGCGAAGCCTCTCCTGAGCCAGTTTATGCATGCTGACATCGGATAACACCACTCTGGAACGTGAAATATGGCCGTCCGGGCCCGGAACAGCAACTCCCTCAAACTGAACCCAAAACAACCCTGCCTCTTTACGAATGATCGGAATCTCGCACGAATCCTTGTGACCAGTTTCAAGAATGCGTCGAAATGTCACGTAGAAGGTGTCAACATATTCTTTGGGAACAAAACGGGAGAACGGGACGCCAATAAGATTTCCCCGGTCAATCTGGAGCATACGCGCAGCAGTAAGATTAATTTCCCGGATAATGCCCTTTGAATCGACAGTCAGGTAACCAACAGGAGCATAATCATAGAGGTCCAGGTATCGATTCAGCGACTCCCCTAGTTCCAGTTGTGTTTTGCGCAATTCATCGTTCTGCATTTCAAGTTCGATTTTATAAACTTGTAGCTCATGAACCATAGCCTGAAGTTGTTCAACAGGAATATTGGATATATCATTAGAATCGCCCGTTTTGTCTCGCAAATAATTTTCAGCGGCAGAACGAAGTTCCTGAGAATATGAGTCTAGGTCATCTGTCATTTTGTGATCATTCCGCTTAGGCATAAGGCCAACACAATTACATTTTGAGAGTTAAAATTGCCTACATCAACATGATTATCAACTATTATACTATGAATGATAACATTTTATGCGATAGTAGCCAAAAAAAAATGGCATCGTCAATAGTAGATCAACCCTGGTCTACTGGCCCGCTCGAGACTTGTCCGCAACATGATGACGAACATGCCCCTCCGTCACCTCAGAATTAATGAGCATACTGTTAGAGACGCCAAGAACCCCACTACATCGGCAATTATTCCGGCGTGAATGGCGTAGCGCATTTTACTGATAGACACCGCTCCGAAATAAACAGCCGCGACGTATAAGGTAGTTTCAGAACTTCCGGTGATCACGGCGCCGAGCATTGCCTGATAAGAGTTTGGGCCGTATGTGGATATTGTCTCTCCAAGGATGCCCAGCGAGGCGCTCCCCGACAGAGGTCTGGTCAACCCTATCGCTATAATTTCCGGTGTCAGGCCATAGGCCTGAAGTGAAAGCGGAACCAGGCCGGCCAGAAAATCTATTGCGCCTGAAGAGCGAAACATCCCGACAGCAACAAGAATGGCGACTAGGTAGGGGATTATTCTTACGGCCGTGTCAAACCCCTCCCTACCGCCCTCAACGAAAGCTTCATAAACCCGAACCCCATGGATATGGCCATAGAGAGGTATACCACAAAGTATAGTCAGGAACAGGGCGCTTGAAATTGTTGACGATATTTCCGACAATACTTTCCCCAATATCAGAATGTCTGGTTTCTGAATGTCTTCATGCGCGACAGCGCCCTGACCGCAAAAAAAGCGGCCAGCGTAGATGCGATGGTCGCTAGAAGAGCGGGAAATGTGACGCTCGTTGGATTTGTGGAACCACCGGCTGCCAGTAGGGCGATGGCCCCTGCAGGAATCAGTTGAAGGCTGGAAGTATTTAGGGCAAGGAACATACACATGGAATCCGACGCAACATCTTTTTGATCGTTCAGGGATTGTAGGTCATGCATGGCCCTGATTCCAAGCGGGGTGGCCGCGTTGCCTATCCCGAGCATATTTGCCACGAAGTTCATAGAAATACTTCCAAACGCGGGATGTCCCTTCGGAATTTCCGGAAATATACGGCCAAGCGCTGGTGACAACGTAGAGCTGATCTTCCCAGCCAAACCACTCTTTTCGGCAATTTTCATCATGCCAAGCCACAAACACATTATCCCGGTCAATCCCAGAGACATCTTAAACGCCTCTGCAGCGCTGGTCGCCACAGAATTGGCTACTGCGTTTAAATTCCCCGAAAAAAGCCCAACTATTACCGAACCAACTACCAGAAACAACCATATTGCATTTATCATCAGTCGATCATGTCCCGTAATGAGGCGTGGAGCGTGTGAAAAAAGAATTTACCGCACCAATGTTCCAGAACCTAACCGTCCTGCTTTTTCTTCGATCCAGCCCCTGTTTCCATCTTTTTTTCCCTAGATGTGTCACGCTGTTTCGCCTTTGAAAGATTTTCCCTTATTACCTGGTTTTCACCATCCAGTTTGCTTGCTTTCAATAACAGACTTAATTCCTGTTTGTGGTCTCCCTTCTTTCCCAAGGTGACCGCCTGATCATTATAAGCCAGGGCCAGGTCAGACTTGATAGCCTTGTTACCAGAAGCAAGACTCAACGCCTTGTTAAGCAGTTGTATCTCCTCATCGGTTTTCCCGTCTTCACCCTTCTTAATGGCCTCATTGTGATATACAATGGCAAGGTTGGACTGCGCCGACTTGTTGGAAGGATCAATCTTGATGGCCTTTTCTAACAACGCAGTTGCTTTACTTGCTGAGCCAGACCGGAAATCCTCAACCGCCTGCTTCACCATCATGGCCGATAGATTCGAAACCGTGGTCTGATTCCTGGGATCCAGTTTAAGGGCATTTTCCAGATGGGCTATTCGATCAGACAGTTTTATGTCAGTTGAATTTATGGCTAGATTGTTGTATGCCGCAGCAAGGTTCTTTTTCACCACCGGGTCTCCAGGGAGTATCTCCATTGCCTCTTTCAAAACGGCAATCTGCTCATCCGTCTTACCCTCTTTACCCCTTATAACCCCCAGATTTGAAAGAGCTCTACCGAGACTTTCATGAATCTGCTGATCATTGGCTACATAGGTTTCCGCCTTTCTTAGAAGTTCAATCTGTTCCTCAAAGGCGTTTTCTTTGCCCTTCTGCAAGGCGGTGTTATAATATGCGACGCTAAGATTCTTTCTTATCTTATGATTATTCGGGTCCATTTCAAAAGCAGTATTAAGCGCCTCAATCTCGCTGGAGGTCACAACCCCTTTGGGAACTCCTATCCCCTGATTATTCAGAAGCGCAGCCATAGCTTTTTTCGCTGAAA
>CAITZA010000495.1 GCA_903896745.1 uncultured Desulfomonile sp.
AGTTCCCTGATTCTCCAGACCTCTCTGGCGCAATCCGTACAAAAGGCTATGTGACGCATGACATATTCAGAATCGTCTTTTGTCAGAGACATAGACACATAGTCATAAAGTTCTTCCACTGAGGGATGATGGTCAAAACCACCCGTTGACTGGCAAGGCTGGTTTGGCCTGAGAACTGCCATCAAGTTTTCATCAAGCAATTGATTGTCCCGTGTAGTCTGTTTGTTCTTGGACATCAGGTTTTCTCTTGGAGATAACTGCCAATACGGAGCCTACAGTTATCAAGATTGATAGAATTCATCTATTCAGACATTTATTCGGAAAAAAAAGTTTTCATTTCTGACAAATCTCGTTCGAGTCTTTTTCTGTTCGTATCTCTATTTTTTGCATTCTCGGATATCTCATCCAGAAAGGCCCTGATGGCGTCATCACCGTGATCTACATAGAGTTGGGATATTCTGACGAATGAATCGTACTGTCTTTGAGCTATTTGCCGGCGCTTGGTAGAGTCTGCTCGAAGGACACGGTTGATCAGCCACTCACGGAAATGAGAGTAATCAACACGCCATGCGGCTGATTCCTCGGGGTTGCAGGCCGATTCATCAGCATGGGCAGCATTTGCTGGATGAGCCGGGTTGAGGGAAGAATCCAGGCTCTCCGTAACATATCTTATGCGAGCATATCCCGAGCAAGCTTCATCAGAGGACAATCGTTCGACGCCGAAATGTCTGTTGTAAAGTCCATCAGGGTTTTCCCCAATTAGTATGTAGTCGCGCTGACAAACCCGGGGAGAACTCTGGGCCCTATGCATGCAGGATCCGCATTTTCTCCTCTCGGCTAAAAGTCCACGGGAGCGCAGTGTCTGGGAAACCTCATTATAAAGGCTTCTGTTTACAAAAGATTGTAAAGCCTGGATGTTGGGCGATCTCAGGGTCGAGCTCAGGAAGCCGGTGTCAGAACGATCACTTCCATACAAGAATTTCTTGAGATCGACATATTCGTCAGGATGCCCAAATTTATTAAGAACCTTCTCCAAACGATTATAGATGATTTCCAGGGAGAGACAACGACCATATTCGAAAACCGCCCGGATCATCTGCCCAACAAGCAGGCGACATTCCAACGAAGGTTCCTCGAGGTTTTCACAGGGAGATCCCGTGAATTTTTCTCCATTCCCAAGACACACTCCTGTGGTTAATGATTCTTCCCTGTTTAAGCGCTTCATCTATCCTTGATCAACCGTTGGTGAACTCGTCTATAGCCAGGTTGGCAGTCGCATGGACAAACTGTCCAGGCAAGGCCGTATCAAAATCAGTCCTAATCGGTTATTTCCGTCAGGCTTGGTTCAAGCTGTAACAAAAATATGATATAAAATCATACAAACATTTCCAAACAAAATCTGCCGATGAGAATTTACTGGGGGAGGCAAGGATAAATTTATTTTTCTAAAAATGTCCGTATGGGGAAGTTCTATCAGTCCGTAGAAATAAGAGACTCGCTGATGGCGCCGACGAGTAGTCTCTTGCAAACTTATCCGGTTGTTTCATGGTTATCAGATAACCGGATCTCAGCGTAACCAACTTTGAAGGTTGGGAAAAGAGAGGCTATAGGGACATGGGAAGTAAAGTAACGATAGAATCCGATAGACCCGTTCCGACTTTCTTTTTCAATTCCGGGAGACAATGGCTCAATTGTCCAAATTGGGTTGAATTTCTCGTCGATCTTGGAAGGGCGCTCGGTTCCGAAGAATTGTCCGGCCAGCAACTTAGCCTGGCTGTGGCGGTTCCTACCAGGGCTTTTGCCGCAAATCTGATAGCCCTTGGTACCGTTTCGAGACGGTCACAAATGCCAGGGGGCAGGCCCTCAATTCAAGAACATTTTGAAAAAATATGCGCCTTGAAAAAGGGAACGGTTTTGCAATGCATTGAAAAGCAGAAAAAATACCGCTGCGCTTTCCATGGTATTGAAATGCTCGATGGATCTGAATTTGTCCGAGTCGAGATGTACATAAGAAAGAACAAGACGGCCAGGTTGATTCCGAAGAAAAAATGCCAGGACATAATCTTGTGTGAAGAAGAGTCCGAATATCAGAACAAGATTACCCGGAAAAAACTCATTGTTGAAAGACCTGAATTCACCGGCCATTTCGTGAGCCCTATGCTCCCGTCGGACTTTGCTCTCGAAAAAAAACCTGAATGCCGGATCATAGGGATGCAAAACATTCTGAAAGTGGAGGCCAAAGCGGAGGTGTTTGCAGTTCAAAATGGGGATCAGCTTAAGACCGGGACCTTGAATGACGTCTTGAGAATTGAAAGTTTGTTACCTCATGATGACCCTTATCGGACGCAAATCCTATCCAGCCGAAACGAAGAGACCTTCATCGACAATCTTGGTCCTGTTCACCTGACTATCTACGATGGCTCTAACGCATATCTGAAATCCGACTCAAGCAGACATCTTGGTCCGGTCACTGTGGTTGTTCTGGACAAGACAGAACCCAACTTCGAAGCTGCGACTCAGAAAATATCTGACGCATTCATCCAGAGACGAAGCGGAATGATAAAGCTGGCTCTTAACCACCCAGCCCCACACTCAATAGATATTCTCGGATTCATGGAGACCCCAAAATGACATTTGTAGAATTGGCGGAAGCTTGTAACGTTTATCAGTGCGCTGAACACCCAATGATAAATCGTCATCGGGTTCAGCATAACGACCTTGCTACCTTTGCTATCAGGCTGGAAAAATTCACTTACGATTTCAGAGATGAGCTTTCTGACGAATTTTGGGCCCCCATTGCAAGATTGTTCAAGCATCGACGTTATTTCCTTCAGGCGGTTCCCCTATCATTCAGCGCGATCGCCGCGACCGACAATAATCTTGCTGACAAGGTTTTGCCGCTTATTAAGCGTGTCAGATCGGTGTTCCCCGACATGGAAGAAGATGTCAAAACTCTACTCGATCTGTTTCAGCGCTTGTCAGCGGCAGATGACAATCCGATCGGGAAGTCAATCCAGTCCATGTATCTGGAATCGTACGATGCCTCGAGTCACAGCGCAATACTCATAAGAGATTCGAGATGGGGTCAGGCCGTAGAAGAAAGCTTCGGCAAAGACAAGCGTTTTCGAAAACTTCACGTAATCTCTCCCGAATATTTGAGAGACGGGTCATGTTATGAGAACCTCTACTGCGTAGGCCCGGCCAAGTGGTTTCAGAACCATGTTTTTTCTGCAGCCAGGGCATCTTCAATTCATCTCTTTTGTTTCAACTGGATAAAGGACCGCCGCTCCATACCCAATCCGTTTCGTGTTGGAACTACAGAGGTCACTTCTCCAAAATCTGCCAGGCATGTGAAATCGGAATTCATCAGTTTGGTCGAAAACTCAAGATCGGATGACGAATCGATCGACGCCGAGGACTTGGTTCCAGACCTCAACATTTCCATAGTCAAGAGAAGAATCAGCGAAACTATGGACACAGATGATTATGCTCAGGAAGTCCAGGCCAGGCTGTTTGTACTGGAGGGTGATGCTCTCGTCATGCTTGAGGCTGAGTCCTATTCAAAGAATCTCGTGATTGATCCTCTTTACTGGCATGATGATCATGAGGGCGCTGAGGCAACGGTCAGCAAAATATTGACTTCCGAGATAGAGCCGGGAATGTTCGTGTTGATTCGGAGCGGCGGCGGAGGTGACTATATTGAACCGATTGCCAATGACATTCTCGGAGGAAAAGCCCAAGTCTTGAGAGCCCTTCAAACGGAGTGGAAAACACTCCTTAGAATGAAGGTCAAGACTCTTGGTGTTGAGGCGGCGATTGACGACCTACAACGTAATGGTTCGGAAAAGGCCGGCTATGTCAATCTCAGAAACTGGATGTCTGCCAGAAGCATAAAAACTCGCGACCATTCCGACTTTGAGGCTTTGATGAATTTCATAGAGTTGGGTGACCGATGCGAAGAGCTATGGAATGCTGCAGAAACAATTCATGGAGCCCATCGCAAAGCTGGATTTACAATCAGAAAGGAATTGATAGAGAAAATTTCACAGACGAGCCTGAAGGATCTCCAGAAGTCAGGACGAGCTGAATTCAGGATTGGGGCCTCCAATGAAGGTTCGATGCTGGTACTTCGCGTGAAGAAGATTGTAGCGGAACCTTTCACCGTCCCAGAATCAAGTGTGGGAAAGATCCTCGAGGGATCAGAAGATCTGTGGAGATAGCATCTCCTGAGAAATGGTTTTTCAATTCCAGCCTACGCTGGGCTTAAAGCTAGGAGAATAAGATGATCGACCATGTCCAAAACAGAAAAACAATAATTCAGGCTCTTAGAGAGGAATTCGTGGGGCCAGCCCCAAAAGGAGAAGAGGTTGACTGTTCAAGGCCTATTGAAATCCAAAGTGTGAATGATCTGTATAAGTCATGCAGACAAAAAGGTTCAGGAGAGGAAATTATCACTCGGGAAAGCCCCCAGATCAGATACACCGCCGGAGTACTTTTTCCATACGATTTGTCGAGGAAAGACGCTGGGTCTTTGGAGACCAGCCTCAAACAGGAAGACGAACAGAATGAACAATCTGAAAACCCGGCCCTAGAAAAAAGTGTACCTGATCCTCTCACGAAAGATGGTTTGAAGGACATACAGAATATTGAGAAGGGGATTGAGGAATCCCATGACAAGTCCGATTCTGGCGACCTGGATATTACGCTTAGTAACTCTTACAGACCCAGTAGCGTGGCTGTAAGTTTTCTGGCCCATGTTGGAAAGGGCGCCGTTCTCAAAGTCCAATTTACAGGAGGCCGGTACACGCAAAAAGAAGTCTGCCATGGATCACGCAAGAACATCTGGTGGTTTAGAACCCCGGTTGCATGCGCAGCCGAATTTGATCTTAAATCTGCACTAAGTTCAAGCAGAACAAAACTCAACCCCAAAAATCAGAAATCCGAAAATCTCGGAAACATCAAAATATCAATCGAGGTTTTTGTGCGCCCCGCGCCCAACGGACAAACTGATTCACGACTTATTACGGTGTGTGTAATAAACCGGTCTGAAATTAAAGGTCTACAGAGGGAATTGAGTGTATTCCAGAGTGGGTTCACAGCAAAAATCGTTGCCCCCGAATCCAGTTACAACATACTGCCATACCCTAAACCAACGATAGGCGCCCGTGACGACGAAGAGGAATCTCTGGATTTGCTGTATCGGCATCATGAGACGTTTGCTGTTGGTCATGGTTGTTCGGCGGACTGGGGAGAAGTCATTGATTCAAGACGGGTTGAGTGGGTGAAATCCGAATCGCTCCCTGTGACTGAAACCCCTAACATAACCCCTGACCTGACAAAGGCGGGAGGCGAGCCCTTTTCTGTCTCAATGGCGGCCCTAGCGGGGCTTGTAGTCAATGATGACGGTTTTCACGACTTACGCGAATTGATCTCGATGTATGAAAACTGGATTGATGAACGGGAAGCTGAGGCTGAAAAAATTGATGATTCACATAAATCCGCAGCACAGAATCATATCGCTCAATGTCGGGCGTTTCTTGGCCGAATGAAGACCGGCCTTGATCATCTAAGTTCGGATCCACTCAGCATGAGGGCATTCAGGCTGGCTAATAGGGCCATTTTAATTCAGCAGTTACGTTCGAGAAGATCATCCAGAATTCCTGAGTTTGACCAGAGGTTGAAGAGGCTTGTTTTTGGTGAGGCCATTCCCAAGATAGATGAACTGGCCGAGCATTCAGGACGTGGAAGGTGGAGGGCTTTCCAGATTGCCTTCATCCTTGCGGCCGTGAAGTCTATGGCTGATGGTCAGGATACCTGCAGAGACATAGTAGACCTGATCTGGTTCCCCACCGGTGGTGGAAAGACAGAAGCATATCTGGGAATTGCGGCATTTGCCATATTGATGCGCCGACTAAAAAATTCTCATGACTCCGGAGTTGAAGTCTTGATGCGCTACACGTTGAGACTTTTGACCGCTCAGCAATTCCTGAGGGCATCTGGCCTGATTTGTGCGCTTGAGAGTATTCGAAGAGAAAACGTCATAGATTTAGGGGAACAAGAAATATCGATAGGCGTCTGGCTCGGAGGTGAGACTACTCCTAATTCAAGAAAAGATGCGATTACGGAATTGCGCAGCCTCAGGAAAGGAAAGAAATACGACAATCCATTTATGGTTGAGCGATGTCCATGGTGCGGCGCCATGATGGGTCCCCAGGAATATACCAATAAGTCAGATAAAGCCGCCCCAAAACTCCCCGGCTATGAAGAAGCTGGAGGGACCATTAAGTTCAAGTGCCCAGATCGGGACTGTGACTTTGCAGATGGGCTGCCTCTTTACGTCATAGACGAAGATTTGTATGAGTCCCCTCCATCTCTAGTCATCGGAACAGTGGACAAGTTCGCTGTACTGGCATGGAGGCATGAAGCTAGAGCGCTGTTCGGTATCGACAAAAATGGGCTGAGGTTGAGTTCACCTCCAGGTTTGATCATCCAGGATGAGCTTCATCTCATATCAGGTCCGCTCGGATCCATGGTGGGGCTATATGAAGCTCTAGTTGAGGAGCTATGCGCGGACAAACGAAATGGGTCAACGATCAAACCGAAAATAGTCTGCTCGACCGCTACGATCAGAAGATCGTCCGATCAGATCAAGGCGCTTTTTGGGAGACCTGATTCAGCGCTGTTTCCGCCTCCGGGATTGGAGGCTGGTGATTCCTTTTTCGCCAGGTTTGCCAGGGATGAAAACGGCAAGCTTCTACCCGGAAAGGCTTATGTGGGTCTCATGACACCGGGCGCAACTTTTGACACTGCAGTTGCCCAAACGATGGCGTCTCTCCTACAGTCTCCGATGTCACTTGAAAAGGAAGCCAGAGATCCCTGGTGGACACTCGTGACTTTCTACAACACACTTAGAGAACTTGGTAGTGGGCTCTCTCTTCTCCAGTCTCATGTTCCTGACCACATCCGAACAATTCTTTCCAGATCAAATCTCAGCCCGAATCACATGCGACGATTGTATAATATCCAGGAATTGACCGGACGGCTTAAAAGCGGTGAGGTAGCCAGATCGATCGGAAAGCTTGAAGTTGAAGTATCGGCAAACAGGGATGTTTACCCCGTTGATGTGTGTCTCACTTCCAGCATCATGGAAGTTGGAGTTGATATTGACAGGCTTTCCCTGATGATGGTTGTCGGACAGCCAAAATCGACGTCGCAATATATACAGATCACTGGAAGGGTTGGTAGAAAATGGACTGAAAGACCCGGATTGATTGTTACCATATATCCCCCGTCCAGGCCAAGGGACAGATCACATTTCGAAAAGTTCAGAAGCTATCATGAACGTCTTTATGCCCAGGTAGAGCCTACAAGTGTCACACCTTTTTCCCCGCCTGCTATAGAGAGGGGGTTGCATGCGGTTATGGCCGGGTATGTTTTGCAGTTTGGGGATGAGCAGAATGTTGAAAGTCCCCATCCTTTTCCAGGGGCGCTGATTCAGGAGGTCAAGCACATGCTTAGTGAGAGGATCACCCTCGTTAATAACACGGAGCAATCGAATTTTGAGAAAGTGTTCAACCGGAGAGCCAAGGAGTGGCAGAAATGGGAACGTACAAAATGGTCAGGGCCTTTGGATTCTGACGACCCACCCTTGCTCCGGCCCTCCGGTAGCTATATCCACCCTGCTTTTTCCAAAATTTCCTGGTCAACTCCCAGGTCCATGAGAAATGTTGACGCTGAGTGTCAGACCGATGTTTATCTCGGAGTTCTTAATGAGGAGGTAGGTAACGATGCCGCTTAATCCAGTAAGAAGATCTCATCTCATAGCCCCTTTCGGAGTGGGAGCGCTAAGCGTCGGAAAGGATGGTTCCATATATGTGACTGGCGCGCTTGATTACTGGTTTGACCAGAATGAAGCTTCAGAAAAAAACATCGAAATAGATATTGAGGAATATCGAGTCGAAGAATGGCGTCTCCAGAGATTACTTGGTGTCGATGGTTTGCGCCTTCCACCTGATTATCGAGCAAATTGGTCCCATGGTCAGCAGAGGGTTAACATGGGATTGACCGTGCCAGTTTTCAGGTTCCCCAGATGGAACGTCTGCCCGGCTTGCGGTCTGCTCAGAGATTTTCCACTTACCATAAAGTCAAGACAGAAATGCCCAGGTTGCCTTAGAAAAGGCATTACACGGTACATGACACAGGTCCAACTGATTGCAATGTGTGAGAATGGTCACATACAGGACTTTCCCTGGAGGGAGTGGGTCCATGCAGATGATCAGACTGGATGCACAGAGCAGTTGCATTTAACCAGAATGGGGGGCGCCACTCTCGGTCTTCAAACAGTTTCGTGCGATTGTGGGGCAAAAAGATCACTGGCCCATGTGATGTCAGGTAGCATGGACAGATCCTCAACGTTTCTGAGTGACACCCTGAACAGGTCACCCAAAGCCTATTTGTGTTCAGGATCGAGTCCATGGCACGGGCCAAATCAGACTCAGACGACCTGCGAGAAACCCATCAGGGCTGCTTTGACCAATGCGACAAATGTTTACTTTGCTGACATCAAATCGGCAATATATCTGCCACGTCACAGTGACAGAGCGCCTTCAGAACTCATTGACCTGTTGCAGGAAGCCCCGTTGAACAACCTTGTGGTTCTTATGGCTCAAAACGGTTTTGACAAAATAAAACCGTCCCAACTTAGATTGCAGCAGCCGGCATTACTTAAGCCATATTCGGACGAGCAGATAACAGCATCGCTCAAAATCATCGGAGATAGTTATTCGACGGGAGAATCTACGATCGACATGATCGATGATTATGAAGGCTTTGAGAAGGATCTCTTACCTATGGAATACGAGCAACTGAGACGTGAACAAAATGAGGTCCATCTTCAGGTCAGCTTGGCCGACCCATCTCAATATGATCCTTCGGTCGGTCGTTTCTTTTCCACCATTGCTCTTGTGAAGAAATTACGGGAGACAAGGGCGATGATGGGTTTCTCTCGGATCACTTCCAATTCCGGGCTATCGTTGGAACAGAAAAAGAAAATGCTGTTCAGGACTCCTCCAATGGCCGGGGAATCGTGGTTACCAGCTACGATGGTTCACGGAGAGGGAATATTCCTGGAGTTTACTCCTGGTCTAATCAGCAAATGGGAAAAGCAACCCCCGGTTAAACTCCGTGTCAAAGGGCTTGTAGATCGATACAAGCATCTTGAGATAACCAGGAACTGGCGCTTTAAGGAATTATCTGCCCGATTTGTAATGATCCATACTCTTGCTCATGTACTGATAAATCAACTGACATTTGAATGCGGATATTCAGCCGCTTCTCTCAGAGAGCGTCTTTATGTGACTCAGACAGGAGGAATTCAGATGGCCGGCGTACTTATCTACACGGCCTCTGGTGATTCGGAAGGAACCCTCGGAGGCTTGGTTGCTATGGGCAGACCGGGATTCCTTGAGCCAACTATTCTCAAAGCCCTTGAAAAAGCCAAGTGGTGTTCAGCTGACCCCGTATGCATGGAAATCGGATCAAGTGGTGGACAGGGGCCGGAATCGTGTAACCTGGCCGCCTGTCATAACTGCGCCTTGGTTCCAGAAACTTCATGCGAAGAAGGGAACCGTTTCCTGGATAGGGCGTTGTTGATTGGAGACCCAATTAATGGAGACAATCTCGGGTTTTTCGTGTGAGCCGGATAATTGCCCTATGAAAATCCCGATTCAAACAACCCGGAAGTATCGCCCTTTTCCAGCTTCATTGTTTTAGAGAGGGTTTTTATCTTACGTTCCACGCCCTGTTCTAATGAGGAGTTGTTATTTTTGGATTCATAGTTTTGACGGCCTGGCTAAGTGACTGTCATGAATTGAGTGTATTATTTAACGGAGTACGTGGCTGGATAGTATATTCCAATCTCAGTGGAAGTTAATTCTTCGAAGGAGGATGTGCGCCAGTTCGTGCTGACAAAAAAAAGCGGAGAGGCTGTGCTCGATTTTGTCCCATTTGCTTGTTCCTGAAGGTCGGTGGCAAACTGAGATTTCAAGTCTGTTTTTGTCATGAAATTACTGAATATCCAATTTTCACAACTTAACTTTGGACCTGTTGCCACCACAGGAACCAGCGGTTATCAGCAGTTTGGTCGCTTCGGGATAAGTGGCCTGACCCATCGAATAACACCATCTGCGGATGGTTTCCACAGCGAAAGGTGAATAACACTATTACACCCGGATTGTGATCCAAATATTATGCAGAGTTTATATGTCATTCCCGTGTAAACGGGAACCCATCGTCATTCCGGCGAAAGCGGTACTTCAGAAAGAGGAGTGGATGCCGGATCGAGTCTGGCATGACAGGACAGGGCTCGACCCCGATTTATCAAGAACACTGCGTTCTCGTTGTCAACCGGTGTACCTCAGGGCAATTATCTCCAATTTGGGTCTCATTCGGGCAACACTTTTGAGAAACGCTATAGTCAGTGCGATCGTTATGGTAGCCTGAAAAAAGTAGTGGACGTCTGGAGCAAGTCAGCGCCCTAAACGCCCACCGAAGATACTTAAAAAAATACAGGTTAGTCCGTCATTGCCGGAGTAATTTACATAACTGACGCGTCAGGATTCTGCTTTAACCTTGGGATGTCACCGCAGGCTATTTTCGGCAATGAGCCAACAGGTTTTGGGAAACTGTCAAACGCTTTGGCCCGATCGTGTAGAGGCAAGAAAGGCGCCATGCAGGCGTCTGTGTTCAATAGTTTGATATCATGAATTATTTTAATTTAGAGCGATGTGCGGTGATGTTGATATGGGCATATTACGCCCATTCCGGTGGTTTGACATGTTTGTTTTGCAACCGGCGCTGTTTCGACGTCCGAAAACAGGTCACTTCCAAAAATATATGATGCCGCGCAAACGGGAGGCTCAACCCAATTTTGTCTTACATATTGGAATTGGTTGGCTTATACTTATGTAAGGTTGGTTTACGCTTATTCCCCCCACTAATAGCAATGTCTTCACGGTTCCATTTCAGACCTTTTTCCGGACATGTCACGGAGGAAATCATGAAAAGGTTCTACGTTATATCCATCGCAATTATTGTCACATCAT
>CAITZA010000496.1 GCA_903896745.1 uncultured Desulfomonile sp.
TAACCATTCTTTCCGGATCTGTTTGCCTTCTTCCAGATAATTCGGCAAATCGGTCGCATCCGACATTAATGACTGCAGGAAGGCGCAGACATCCCCTTCAACGGTTACACATCCATCATAAACAGCGCTGATGGACTCTGGGCAAAGATCCACCTGGAATATGCCTCGTTTTGGAACAAGCTTGGAATTCCAGTGCAATGTATCCCGTTCATTCAGGCTTGAACCCAAAACCATCAGTAATTCAATTTCATCCGATAACAGGGCCGTAGTCGCATGTCTGGTACCGGCATAACCGAAAACGCCGAGAGACAATTTATGATCCTCAGGAAAGACTCCCTTTGCCCTAAGGGTTGTAGCGACGGGAATATCAAATTTCTCGGCGAAACCTTGCAACAGTTTTGAACAATCGGAACCCTCGGCCCCAATCCCGGCCAGGATGGCTATTTTATCGGTCCTGGTCTCGAAACCTCTGCCTGGAACAATCCTTCTCTCAAAGAGCCCCATCGCTCTGGCGTCAAGCAATCGCGGATCAGTCAACATCCTGTCTGTCGGTGAGGGCTTTGCCGATATTTCGGCTTCCTGAACATCGTGCGGCAAACTCAGGTGGACAGGCCCCCTCCTCTTACCCAACATCGTCATGAGGGCTTTTCTAAAGTGGTGATTAAGCAAATGAGAATTCTCAACACTCAGTGACATCGACGTGATAGAATTTAAAATCCCCGTGTCGTTGAAACTGGATGCGCTAGCGTCCTGAAACTGTCCCAGACCTTCCATGAAGGTAGACACTTCACCGCTTAGGACCATTACGGCAGAGTGGTCAGTCCATGCGGTCGCAATCGCTGTCGTCATGTTTGTCAGACCAGGACCTCCAATCGCCATACATGCCCCAAAATTGCCGCTTGCGCGGGCATAACCATCAGCCATATAGCAGGCGCCTCCCTCCTGAGCCGCAATTATAGGTCTTATTTGGGGAGCTTTTTCCAAGGCGACCAGAAAAGGATCGATCAAACCTCCAGGCACAAAAAAAAGAGCTTCGATACCCTCGATGAGCAGCGCTTCCAGTATGTAGTCTGTTCCCTTCATTTCATTCACCTGATCCTATCCGGTTCTTCAGTCATCATCTCGTCGGGGTTTCTTTCAGCCATTGTGAAACCCTGGCTGCACAATGGAATTTACCAGAATATACAGGCTTGACAAAATAATAACGAGATCGACCCAGACCATTTGAACACACTTTTTCGTAAAAATCCCGGGCAGATCAGGGACACTTGGTCATACCTGCGCTGATGATCGAAGAAAATGGGAACATGCGCGTATAGCTTTTCCCCAACAGACCGCTCAAGGTTAAGCGAGCAACTCGTTTGGCCCCTTGACCAGATAATTTCTCATTCACATCCACAGCCAATAAATTGATTTTAGGAAGGGCTCGGCAAAATGATTCGGAATCACAGACGATTTTTAGTTGTGCCATCACATGTATGTACTATATTATTACTTTATTGCTTACCAGATTGTTGGGCGATCATGATGGGACTCGGGTGATCCAACCTTACCCTGTAATTCTACGATTATGTCGCAGCCCGACCTTTTGCAGAAATAACTTTTCTTTAGCCGCATCGACACGCATCCTATATTCAAAGAAGCCTTAACTTTTCATTGAGAAAGAGGTGAATTCCATGAGTCAATCTGAAGTCGAACGATTTGCTACCACCGTACGAGAGGACAAGACTCTGCAGGATGAATTAAAGAAAGCCGCAGTTAGCAACGAGGCTATTGTTGCCTTTGCCAAGAGTAAGGGCTACGACCTGAACCTGAGCGAAGTGATCGAGTTCGTTGAGGCCAGGAAAGCTACCATGAGCGATGCGGACCTTGACAAGGTAGCAGGCGGCAAGAAAAAAGGCATCGCCAACATCGGGACTGCAGCAGAAGTTCTCGCCGAGGCGGTGGCCGTTTCGGTTACCGTAGCTGTAGAAGCACAGGACGTGGCTACCAGCTCAACTGTAGCCGCTGAAGCCGAATGCGTCATCATCGCCACATGATCAGTGTGAATTTCCACTCGTGTCTAAACTTTTCACTAAAATAGACCCTCGAAGATCTCCGGACGGATCAGGATCTGGAGATTCTCCTTGAGGGTTGCAAAAGAATTCCGTAACGACATCACATGCGCCGTACTAGGGCTCATTAACGCAATTCGCTCGGATAAATTAATCACAACTCGTAATGTTTTGAGGGTTATGCAACAATGAGTAAACCCTTTTCATTCTTCGTTTGTTTCGTAACGTGAAGCGTTTGTTGTTTCTCACATTATCCTGACTGATCTTGCTTGATTATATGGGACAATGGCGCAGTCTTTTCAGTCTGTTTGGTACGAGCCGGGTTCCCCTCCTCGGTATCGCGCGCTCAATAAAGATTTCGTTGGAAACCAGACGCACGTGATCATCGGCTTACCTCATGGATTTGGCCTTTGCCGCAGATACACCTACATTCCGCGCCTATTCCTATTGAGGTGATGTTATTTCGGGATTCATGGTTTTACGACCTTGGTAATCTGCAAACAGAAGCTGGCGCTCTTTGAAGTTGTAAGTTGGGAGATAGAATATGGTAAGGCACAAGAACCGTTCAGGCGCGACGATTCATTGAACTGACCGTCTACACCAGTCTGGTCCGGATAATTTTCTTCGAGTTGATCCAACTCACATTACGCGCAGTATCAGGTTAAATTGTGATCAATTATTCCTGGTTCCCCCAACGAATGCGTTATTGGTGAGATTTTATCTCATTTTTTGATTCCGTTCACGCTTATTGCGGCACAGACTCTTCTTATTAGCCCGATGGTCTGTGTGTTTTCTCCTGGTAATCAAAATTCAGGCCGTGGTTATACTCTGGCATCATCCTGACACAGGGATCTTTGTCCTGTTCGGAAGTTTCAACAGACTCCATTTCCCTTGTGGCAAAATCTCAGCCATGAGGGTCGGTAAACACCGTCTTAGAAACATTGAGAATTTTAAGATACTCACCTAGTATTGCGCTCTACCATGTCCTGCTCTATCTCCCTTTCAAACTTCCGGACGCTTTTTTTATCAAGGGCGTCTGAATGAACTACCAGGGATCTATACTGTCTCCCAAAGAGATCAACCTCGGTTTCAAATCCATGATAGTAAGAGGGTTTACGTTTTCCTGTAGAGCGTTGCTCCGAGATTATGCCGATGTCATCCCATGCGTTGTTTCGAACTGCCATGGACACAGGTCTGCCGCATTCCTTATATGTACGCGGCAGCCTGGTTATGAACCGACATCCCTTCTGCTCATCTGCGAGAAGATCCAGATTATCCTCTGTCACAAAGGCTGAATCCGCTACATATTCAGGATCATTCTGGCCCAGTTCCTTCATCTTTTTTGCCTCATCGAGTAGCAGATTGTTGTTAACTATCTTGTCAGATCGGTTACCATCCATCATCCTGGCTGACACGGGAATACCTCTATCAACACAAACAAGGCTTTGAATGATCTGTTTGAGATCAGGCCTATGGGCCTTGTTGAATCCCCTGGTGATTACAAATGGATGGTTATGGGTTGAGTCCCGGTAGAGATCATAGTCTCCATATACGGTGACACTGGTGGTATCGTGGTGAACGTGCTGCGTATCAAGGTCATACTTTTTGATAGCCGACAGTGCGACAGCGGTCAGAATCTTGCCGGTTCCTACCTCAAACAAAGCATCCATGGATCGTCCAACAGCATCGTCGTTGAACTTGGCGGGAGGGATTTCTTGACCAAAAAGCAACTCAGTATCTTGCCCGACAAAGCTTAACGCCAGCTTATACAAAGGGCTTCTCCCTGCAAGAGTATCCAGGATCAGCGCCATGACGACTTGTCCAGCGCTCACGCCACTAATGGTATAACATGGCCTGTCTACCTGCTGAACTATCCCTAACTTCTTGACATACTTAGCTAAACTCGCCAGGAAACTAACATCGCTGGCTCGGACATCCTGAGGCTTGATACTCAAAGCCCACCTCCACGTCAATGGATGCCCTTTGTTTAGCACTTTTAGAATGCGTTGTCGCGAAAATACCCCATACCAAAAATCTCTAATCTCAGGAAAATCTTGTGCGGAATTTAGGAACCAATGCCAGAAGGTCTGGAGTTGATGCCCAAATAGCCAAGTCCATTATGGGGCATTGGTTTAAGGGCAAATCAGTTAATGACCGCTATGGTAGAATCAGTGACAAGGAATTGCTGGACGCCATCAAAAAGATGACCTTCGACCATGGGGAGACTGAAATCTTTGTGTCCACTTCAGCTAAAACCGGTTTTCAGAAAAAAAGGTAACTGAATGGTAACTGGAACCCCAAAAAAAGAAAAAAGGTCATGCTGGCGCGTGAACTAACTTGTTGATCTAATTGGTAGGCGGGACTGGGCTTGAACCAGCGACCCCTGCCGTGTGAAGGCAGTGCTCTCCCACTGAGCTACCCGCCCGTGGATACATCAACCTAACATTGTAGCCTCTTGTTTGTCAAATGAAGAAAAAACGTCACTGGTCAGATTTATGCAAGTGGCAATTGACGATTCGGCATTTTTCCAAAAACTAGCTTGCAATCCTGTAACATTTTTATAGTATATTAATCGTCTGGATTAGGAACAGATTTTCGCAAGTTGTTGTGGCTTGGATTTTTGACTCATTTTCAAATCTTTACCAATGGCGGGCCTTTTAATCAAGGGCTGTAATTCATGTATGATGACCCCATTGTTGTCACTCAGGACATTATTGCCGGACATATTTCCGAAAGGCATGATCCGCCATTCAGGCTAGGGGGTTTTAAGTGGCCATCAAGAATATACAGACAGCGCATCTAGTTCATGATCTGAAGAACCCGATCAACATCATAGAATCCGGCGCCAGATCATTGATAGATAAGCCTGATCGTTACGGCGCCCTCAACGCTAAACAGGAAAAGGTCATCAAGCGGATGCTGAGGAACGCGGTTCGTCTGAGGCACCTGACCAACAGCATGCTGGAGGTCGATATGGCCGCGCTGGGCATTGTCAACCATACGGAATGCATCCCATTGAACTTCATAAGAGATTCACTCATCGAAGTGTTCGACCTCGTAGATCCTACCGTGTCAGACGCTCTGGAGGATGAAATCGATATCGAGAAATTCAAATCCATCCTCAAGGCGCATGACGTTCACCTTGAAGCCGAATCAGCTTCTCTCATGACCAAGGTAACCACGGATGAGACAAAACTCAGTCTGATTATCACCAACCTGCTGTCAAACGCGTTCAAGTACAAAACAAAGAGCGTTTTTCTGAAACTCGGTGTGGATCAGGACAGCGTCTCCGTATCCGTGAGAGACGATGGCCCGGGTATTCCCGACAACTATCACCAGCAAATCTTTGACCAGTATTTCCAGTGCGACAAAGTGGAAGGTTTCCCTGTTCGCGGTCACGGCCTCGGACTGGCAGGCGCCCAGGCGCTCGCCGACGCCCTCGGAGGAACTCTGTCGCTATGCAGAGGCGCAAAAGGCGCCGAGTTTGTTGTAACCGTAAAGACCATCAAAGCAGCGTGATCAGAGTGTACTAAAACGGAGCGGTTCCCTGAGGTTTATCGGGGAAAATACACTGGCGAAGGGTTTTAAATGTATTGCCGGTGAGCATGGTCCCGACAACATAAGATGGTCAGAGGGATGGAATGCTCCGACGCAGGAGGCATAACGGGGAAATACTAGGGAGAAGGAGTTTAATGGGAAAATACTCTGACGTTAGGGTTGATCGGGGATATACTCCGGCGCAGCGGGTTATTGAGGAAAATACTCCGGCGCGGAGGCCGGAGCTACTGTTGCCGAAACCTGCAAGCAAGCGTTCATACAGGTTCATATATCCAGCGGACCAATAAAATTTTGCGCTAGTTTCTGCTCCTGAGCTTGGACAGCAATCTCAGTATTTCTA
>CAITZA010000497.1 GCA_903896745.1 uncultured Desulfomonile sp.
ACACCAGATCGCTCCTTAACCGTCTTGTATATCCCACTGTTATTCCCAGCCTTGATTACGAGTTCTGCAAAGGTTATTACAGCAGAGTCACGGATCGTATGCATGGCAGGGCCACTCGCCTCCTTATCACGCCACTCACCCAAGCGTTGACCAGGATATTAGGCCCACTGCCAATACTCCAATACTTTTCTTCTTTCAGATACCCACTAGCTGGCGAATTTTCTATGGCTGCGGACTTGGCAAGGGTCAATCGCATACCTTCCGATTGGGGTCTTGAAGTTGGAGTATTGGCCGAGATATTCAGAAACTGTTCCCTCAACAGGGTTTGCCAAGTGGAATTATGTCAGAACTATGACCACAAACATCAGGAATTGTCCGCCGATGACCCCGCCAAAGGCCTGAACAAGATGGCCATAGATGTGTGCTCTACCATTTTTAGAGTTCTATGTTCCTCAGGGATTATTTTTGGTTCAGGTTTTTTCAATACCTTGAGAGCCAGCTTCCTGAGGGAGGCTCAAGACATCATGAACATGTACCATGCGGACGCCACAATCAATGGTTTGAACTACGATCGCCATTCTGAGGCCACAGCGTTTGAAACTTTCGCTCAGGCTATCAGGATTGCTGGAGACTTGATTAGGGCTGATCCGCTTGGAATACCGTTGATACCAAATTGGAATCGTGTCTTCTCAGCCATTCCAGATTTTGGCGAAAGGCTTCTCGATGCTGTCGATGACGACAATCGTCACTGTTTCGTTTAATCGCAAAGCTGTTTCACGGAGAAGATTGATGAAGTTCGTCAGTTCACTCAGACCATTCATGGTTAGCCGTCTGGAAAACCTTGAAAAAGCCGATGTTGTCGTTGGAATACCGTGTTTCAATAATGACTCAACGATTGCTAATGTCATAAAGATGGTTTCAGAGGGATTAAGCATTCACTACAAAAGTCTGCGACCCCTGATCGTCATATCCGACGGCGGTTCTACGGATGACACCAGGGAAGTGGCAAAAAATACGGAGATTGGCCCGTGGCAGGAGAGGCTCATTGGGATATATCGCGGCACGCCAGGCAAAGGAACCGCTTTAAGAATGATTCTTGAAACCGCTCATTTGGTTCATGCCAAGGCCTGCATGGTAGTGGATTCCGATCTGAGAAGTATAACTAGCCAGTGGGTGAAGATGCTTCTGGATCCAATCCTAAAGCATGATTATGACTTTGTTGCCCCTATCTACACGAGATATAAGTATGACGGAACCATAACCAACAACATCGTATACAACCTTTGCCAGGCAGTATTTGGGAAAAAAATTCGTCAGCCCATTGGCGGTGATTTTGCCTTCAGTAGCGATCTGGTCGCTCATTACATGTCCCAAGATGTGTGGAATACGGATGTGGCCCGATTTGGAATTGATATATGGCTTACAGTTCAGGCAATAATCAATAACTTCAGAATCTGTCAGGCCCACCTTGGTCGAAAAATTCACGATGAAAAAGACCCATCCGAGCATCTTGGCCCTATGTTCCGTCAGGTTGTTTCAACACTGTTTTCATTGATGGAAGATACCGAAAGTTGCTGGAAGAACGTCATTGGGGCACAACAAATCCCGGTTTTCGGTGAACCAAGCTCACAGGAGCCAACACCAATAATGATAGATCTTTCCAAGCTGGCTTATTCATTCAAGGCTGGGCTGTCGAGTTTTGGAGTTCTATGGCAGGAAATTTTCAGTGAGGACTGCTTTGCGGCCATCGCAGCGGCAGCT